>JAYTXL010000332.1:0-3797 GCA_043742955.1 Verrucomicrobiota bacterium
TTCGTCTGATCGGATGATCCCCATTGCCACCACGGCAAAATTCGCTCCAGTTCAAATCAGACAAGATCAAAAATCACCCACAAATTCTGCGGAAGAGCCGCAAAAACAATGTGATCCTCGCGGGCCAGGCGCCTTTCTCCCATAATTTCGCTCCGTTTATTGACCTGCGACCCGATTGCCCGCCCCGCGAGAAATACAAAGCCCTCGCGGGAACCTCGAGCAAAGGGCTTTTCGGATTCGTTTCACCCGATGGCATTCGCTGGACCCAAATCCAAGCGCAACCCTTGTTAACTGAGGGGGCGTTTGACTCTCAAAACGTAGCGTTCTGGTCCGGGCCGGAAGGAAAATATGTGCTCTACTTGCGAACCTGGACCCAGGGCGGGTTCGCCGGCTACCGGACGGTAAGCCGTTCGGAATCCACGGACTTCCAGCACTGGTCGCCGCCCCAGCCCATGGACTTCGGGGAGACACCGTATGAACACCTCTACACCAGCCAGACACATCCGTACTTTCGGAGTCCGCATCTTTACATCGCCATTCCCATGCGTTTCATGCCGGGGCGCAAAATTCTGAGCGAAGGGCAAAGTCGGCAATTGAACGTGAGCCAGAACTATGCGGGGGATTGCGCGGAGGCCGTTTTCATGACCAGCCGGGGCGGGCTCTTCTATGATCGAACGTTCATGGACGCTTTCATCCGCCCGGGACTTGATACGGGAAACTGGGCGTCGCGCGCCGGGCTCACGGCCCTGGGAGTGGTGCCGACGGGACCGCAGGAAATGTCCCTCTATAAACAAGCCCACTATGCCCAACCCTCGAGCCACCTGGTGCGCTATGCGCTCCGGACCGATGGCTTTGCGTCCCTTCACGCTTCCCTGGACGGCGGTGAATGCGTGACCCAACCCATTGTTTTTTCCGGTCGACAGCTTTCGCTCAACCTGAGCACCGGTGCGGCCGGAAAAATTCAGGTGGAGATACTGGATCGGGATAAGAACCCGCTGCCGGGCTTTTCCAAAGGCGACGGCTTGGAAGTCATCGGCGACGATTTGAACTATATCGTCCGCTGGCGATCCCAAGCCGATTTAGCCTCGCTGGCCGGCCAACCCATCCGGCTTCGTTTCTCCCTGGCTGACGCGGACATCTATTCGTTCCAGTTCGTACCGTGAACCGGGGACCTGCCGATTGATCCGGGTGCTCATTGAATTTGCGAGAAATTTTGCGGAAACACTGATAGGAATTTGGTTCAACGCTCCGCGGAAAGCCATGGGATGTTTTCTGGTTGCAGCGGACTGACCCGCATCACGATCCCTGCGAGCGTCACCGACCTTGAGTCGAGGTACTGCAGTGATGAAAATTGCTTTGAGGCTTGGCCATTTTCTGACTGCGGCCGGTTGACCAACGTTTTTTTTCTTGGAAATGCCCCCGCGTTGATCAGCGCCTACCCGTTGTTCGCATTTAGAGGCGCGGCTCCTGAATTCACCTTTTACCATCTCAGCGGCAAAACCGGGTTCTCCGCCCCCGAATGGCTCGGCACGCCCGCCGTGGTGATCAACGAAGCGACCTGGCCTGCGGCCTCATGGCTGCTGGCGCACGACTTCTGGTATGACACGAATTTGCGCCAGGACCCGAATTCTGATGGCGTGAGCCTCCTGATTGCCTACGCGCTGGATTTGGATCCCCGCCTCAACCTCCAAGACAGTCTGCCCGTGGCGGAGCTGGGCGCGGATTCCCTGAGCCTGAGCTTTCACGCGACGAGTCCGGGCCTCACCTACCTGGCGGAAACCAGCACGGACCTAAAGCATTGGACCACCAGTGGCGTCACCCAGACGGCGCCCGGTCCGGATCACCGGAGCACAGCCAGGGTCATTCGCGACGCCCCCCTCCGTTTCCTGCGACTGAGGGTGGAGGACTGATTCCAGGGGTGACCGAGGCGGGCGCGCGACGGAGGCGATGCCGGCTCATTCGCAGCGGGTGTTCAGGGTGAAGCTGTCCAAGCAGAAGCGCAGTCTTTGGGCGCTTCAATTTCCCGGCGCCAGGCAAAGGAGGACTTGCCGGGTAACCCCCGAAAGAGCGTTCCAGAGCGCCACTTGGAATTTTCAGTGGCTTTAAAGTCGAAGCAACCGAGCATGTAACAATCCTCTTTGGCCGCTGTCTTTCGGTTACTGATAAGCAACCCAATCGTCGGGCCGATAGTTGGCCGATCGCATCTCCACTTCGTCGCGATTTAACAAGAAGGCCAAGTTCATTATTTACAAATTCAACACCGCCTAACTCAGACTGAAATGAAAATTCTTAACCACAGAGAAACGAAGGAACACTGAGAAATCATAAATCAAGAAGCCTCAATCTTTCTTCGTTTCTCTGTGGTTATATGAAGCGCTAGGTTTATTATCACCCATATCCTCGATGACCTCGAAACCTTCTACCACCGCCAATGTATCCATACAATCCACCCGAGTATCGCAATTTGAACCTGGCACAATTTGTTCGCTGTGGCCTGGGTGAAGGAAGAACCGCGTAGGTCGGCTTCGACGAGGGATTCGTACCGGCCGCTTATGGTTCCGTGCGATTCGCCGATTCCAGTTCTGAGCGCCCCAGCCAGTAGCAGGCGAGCGGCGCCGGGATTTTCAGCAGCCGCGCTTTCGCTCCTCCGCGGTCAATTTCCATCACCTGAAAATCCGTCATCTCACGAGTGATGACGTAGCCGGTCTCGATTTTGTGCTCGGCGCAAAAGCCCACCAGCCCCTTCAAATCACCCAAGCCCGTATGCTGCGGGCTGCGATACTTCACCTCGAAGGGTACAAGTCGCCCGTCGAGATCCGCGATGATGTCCACCTCGCGATCCTGTTTCCCGCGCCAATAGGAAAAGCCGACGCTCCGCGCGTAGTAACGCGTGAAGACGTGCTTGAAAAACGCCGTCTCCACCGCGCGCCCTAGTCTGTCCGGGTCTTCCAGCAGCGCCTTGCCCTTGAGCAGCAGGCTCGGCGCGATGGCCGCATCGGCCAGATAAATCTTGGGGCGCGCGCGGAGCACCTGCTTGCCGTACCCGAAGGGCAGCAGTCGATGGATGAGGTGCGTGCTCTCCAGTAAGTCGATGAAGCTCCCCACCGTCGGACGCTTGAGCTGCAGGCTGGAGCAAAGCTCCGGCAGATTCAGCAGTCCGCCGTCGTGCAAACAGAGATAAAGAAAAACCTGTTCCAATTCCAGCACCCGTCGTACCCCGAAGAGCGCCGTCATGTCGCGCTTCAGCACCTTGTCCACGATGTCCTCCCGCAGGAGTTTCTGCGCCAGATGAATGCTCTCCACGATGGCGCTCTGCGGAAATCCACCCCGTAGCAGATACTCGTGAAACAGCCCGACCAGCGGACGCCCCTCCTCTCCCCAGCGCGCGAACTGCGCCGACTCCCACGCAAATAACTCCAGCAGCGATCCCACCGGCGGCAGCGGCGGCACCGACAGCTTGCGAATTTGCAGATACTCAAAGAACGACAACGTCGCCAGCCGGATGGTCTGCCACCGGCCCACCCCCGACTCCTGTCCTTCCGCCACGAGCGGTGTCGCTGACCCCGTCACTGCGATGCGGCGGCGTTTTTCAAAATCCACCTGATGCTTTAGCCACGTCTGCCAGTCCTTCGCCACCTGGATTTCGTCGAGGAACAAATACTCCGGCCCCTCGCGCACCGGCTCGAATTCCCGCCACAGCTTCAGCAACGCATCCAGACCGATGAGCTTCAGCAGCGGATGGTCAAAGGTCGCGTAAAGGATGTTCGTCGGCGCGACTCCGTGATTCAGCAGTTCAT
>JAYTXL010000333.1:0-9067 GCA_043742955.1 Verrucomicrobiota bacterium
GGCTGCCCCAGTCCGGCACCCACGTGTTCGTCGTTCCATGCCCCAACTCTCCCATCCCCGGCGCCGCCCGACTAGACGGGGTTAGTAACACGGATACAGTGAAGCGGCGTTTGGCAATCCACTCGGACACAACTCGACAAAACTTCACTGAAACTCGCTGACAACTGTTGGTGGTGTGCGCCGTGGTGCTCGTGTGTCTGCGGCACGCTTCGTTGCTCATTTGATGGACAGGCCCCACCCAATTCTTTGATTACGGCGGCAATGGGGTTTATGTTCTGTCGTCATGGACTCCGCTTTCTCAAGCAGCTCACGGGCCTGGCGCAACGGTGCATCCGACACCGCTGGCCGCCCTTGACCCTGGCCATCCACGTGCAATTTCAAGCCCAGCAATTTAGCTGCTGCTGCAATCTGGTGGATCGCCGCGACACGGTGACCCTTGGAAGACGGCAGGATCCTTGAAATATAACTCGCGATCGAGCGTCCAAACGGTTAGTTAATTGAAGTGAATCCAGTCGATTCACCGTCAAACTTAGAATGTCGACCCACGGAAAATCGAATGCGGCGGACATTTGTCCCGGGCCGATCCAACGCCGGGAGTTCCTGCGCCTGGGTCTGTCCGGGTTCGCGAGCCTGTCTCTCCCCGGGCTTTTTCAATTGCGCGCCCAAGCCGCGCTGGAGAAGCCGAAGCTCAAAACGGCCGTGATCCTGGTCTGGTTGCGCGGTGGCCTATCCCACCTCGAAACCTACGATACCAAGCCCGACGCCCCCAGCGAGATCCGCGGCGTTTACAGCCCGATTTCCACCTGCGTCCCCGGGATGCGCATTGGTGAGCTTTTGCCCCGCCACGCGAAAATCGCCGATAAATTCACCCTGCTCCGCTCCATGTCCCATACCGGCGGCGGTCACCCGGCCGGCTCCCTGCAAATGCTCACGGGCGATCCGGATGCGGCGGACAAGCCCAAGCCGGTCTTTCCCGATTGGATGACGGTGGCCAATTATCTGCGCTCGGAGCGCGGCCGGTCACTGCCCAATTATGTCGGGGTCAATCCGATCACGAATTACGACAATTTCACGATCGCCGGTTCAGCCTACCTCAACGCCGCTTACGGTCCTTTCACGGTGACCGGCGATCCCAGCGACCCGCACTTTGAGGTGCCCAACATCGGCTTCAAGGATCAGGCGCAGGCGGATCGAATGAACGACCGGGTGCGCCTCAAGCAAAGTCTCGACCGCCTGACCAGGGCCGTCGATCAGTCGGGATCCATGCGGGCCATGGATGAATTTGAGACCCAGGCCTTGAGCCTGTTGACCAGTCCGGCGGCGCGGGAGGCCTTTGACTTGAACCGCGAACCGGATCGCATCCGCGATCGCTACGGTCGCAACCAGTGGGGCCAGCAATGTTTGATGGCGCGCCGGCTGGTCGAGGCCGGCGTGGAAATCATCACTACGGAGTTGAGCGGCCCCTTATGCGGACGCGTGCAAAATTGGGATGACCACGCGGTCAACCAGCATATTTTCGATGCGTACAAGTTCCGCCTGCCGAATTTTGACCAGGCCGTCTCGGCGCTCATCGAGGACGTCTATGCGCGCGGGTTGGACAAGCGGGTGTTGGTGGTCGTTTCCGGCGAGTTCGGGCGCACCCCGCGCATCACGCAGGTCGCCAGCAGCGGCGGCGGCGTGGCCAGCGCGCCGGCCGGAGTAGTCCAACCGGGCCGGGACCACTGGCCCAACGCGTTTTCCAATCTTTGGGCGGGCGGCGGCATTCAAACCGGCGGCGTGATCGGGGCGACCGACAAATTCGGCGAGAATGTCTCCGAGCGGCCCTGCACCCCCGGGGATTTTCTGGCCACGATCTATCGCCACCTCGGCATTGAAGCCAGCCAGATTACCATTCCTGATTTCTCCGGCCGGCCGAACGCGATTTTGCCGCGCGGCGCTCCGATCCCGGAATTGGTCGGCGTGAGCTGACGCCCTCTCCCAGCCGCGCCCGGAAGCAGGGCGACGCTCGTCCTCAATAACAACTTCGGCCGGGCCGGCCGGGCGTGGGGTCGGCCAATGACAATACGTTGAAACTCGGCAATGCGCGGTTATCTTGAATCGACCATGATGTCTCGCAAAATTCTTCTACCGCTTGCCCTGGCAGGTTGCCTGCTTTGGCCATGGACCGGGCGGGCCGCGAAACCGGTGAGCTACTCCCGGGACATTGTCCCCCTGTTCAAACGAAGCTGCAACGGCTGCCATCAGCCCGGCAAATTGAAGGGCGAACTGGATTTGACCACGTGGACCGCCCTCGCCAAAGGTGGCAAGCATGGCCCCAGCCTCCAGCCGAGGAAGCCCGCCGACAGCCGTCTCATCGAGGAAATCAGCGGCCCGGAACCGTCCATGCCGAAGGAAGGCGAACCGCTCACGAAAGCGGAGGTGGCGCTGGTGGCCCGCTGGATTCGCGAAGGAGCGAAAGACGACCCGTTGGCGCAGAAAGCACCGCGCCAAGGCGCCCCGGCTTTTTACCCGGCCGCGCCCGCGATCAGCGCGCTGGCCTACTCACCGGATGGCAATCTGCTCGCCGTTTCCGGTCATCACGAGATCGTGCTCCATCACTCCGACGGCTCCGGCATCGTCGCCCGGCTTGGCGGGGAGGCGCGGCGAATCGAGAGCCTGGCCTTCTCTCCGAACGGCCGGTGGCTGGCTGCCAGCGGCGGCTCACCCGCGGAGTTTGGCGAGATCCAAATCTGGGACATGGAAACCAGGCAACTCTTCAAATCCTTTAAAGTAACGAGCGACACGCTCTTTGGCGTTTCCTGGTCCGGCGACATGGAACAGGTGGCGTTTGGTTGTGCCGATAAAACCATGCGCGTCCTCACCCGGCAGGACGGCCGCGAGCTGCTGAAATTTGACCACCACAGCGATTGGGTACTCGGCACGGCGTTTACCCTCGACGGCAAACGCGTGCTCTCCTGCAGCCGGGACAAGGCGATGAAGCTGGTGGATGTCGCGCAGGGCCATTTCATCGACGATATCAATAAACTGCAGGAGAATTTGTTGTGCCTCGCGCGCCATCCCACCACCAATCTCGTGGCCTGCGGAAGCGACCAGGGTATCCCGCGCATTTACAAGATTTCTGAAAATCAGGGGCGCGCCGCCGCCAACAATAATAACGACGCAAACCTGGTGCGGCAGTTTGAGCGCCAGCCGGGTCCGGTCCACGCCATCGCCTACCGCCCGGACGGCACCGCGATCATTGTGGGCGGATCCGGTGGGGAGGCGCGTGTTTACGACGTCCGTGATGGCAATCGGCTCGCCACCTTGAAAGGCCACGCAGGCGCTATTTTTGCCGTCGCTTTTCATCCGGTCCGCAATCAACTCTGCACCGGGGGCTTTGAGGGAACGCTGCGCATCTTCGATGGGTCCACCGGCACATTGCTGGTTGCCTTTTCCCCGGTGCCGTTGAAGTCCACGGAAAAAGTGGCCCGTACCGGCACCGGTTCCCGGGCGCCCGGGAAGTGACCGCCCACGCGACCAACGGCCGACAAAACCATGAACCTGCAACCACTCTTTCAGCCGGGAAAAAGGCGGTGGTTGAGTCTCCTCCCCCCGGCGGGGCTAGTCGGTCTGCTGCTGGGTTGGGCTCCGTTGGCCCGGGCGGATTTTCAAGGCTCCACCCACCTGACGCCCTACGAGGAGGATCCGATTAACTACAGCAGCAGCGAGGCGGCCGGTCCCGTGACTGCCTTGCAGAAACGCCTGGCGAAAGGCCAGGTCAAACTCAAATATGACGACGAATATGGTTATCTGCCCGCAGTATTGGCGGAGCTGAAGGTGCCGTTGTCTTCGCAGTTGCTCGTTTTTTCCAAGACCTCCCTGCATCGCGAAATTATCTCCCCAACCAATGCCCGGGCAATTTTCTTTAACGACTCCGTATATATCGGCTGGGTGCGCGGTGCGCCCTACCTGGAGATTTCGTCGGCCGATCCCAACCTCGGGGCGGTATTCCATCTGCTGGATCAGAATGAATCACCGAAACCGCAGTTGACGCGGGATAATTCCTGCACCGAATGTCATGTTGGCCCAAAAACCATGGGCGCGCCGGGCCACCTCGTCCGTTCCTTCGCCACGGATGAAAAGGGGAATCCCGAGGAAGTCACCGGCAACGCCCGCATCAGCCACAACACTCCCTACGCGGAACGCCGGGGCGGCTGGTTTGTCACCGGGGATTTTGGGCGCGGCACGCACCTCGGAAACCTGATCGGTGAAAAGGACTTTTCCCGCCATCTCAAGGAACCCTCTTTCCGGAGTAATCTCGCCGGGCTGGGTCCACTCGTGGAAACTAACAAATTTCCGCAGCCCACGAGCGACGGCATCGCCTTGATGGTCCTCGAACACCAGGTGCACATGCACAATTTTCTGACCCGCGTAAACTACGAGGCCCGCATCAGCCTGTTGGAGTATGGCCACTTGAAATATCTGAATGCCATTGTCGATGCCCTCCTGAAATATTTTCTCTTCACCGAGGAGCCGCCGCTCGCGGACCCCGTCCAGGGCGTGTCCCCGTTCCGGCAGGATTTCGAACTCCTTGGTCCCGCCGACAGCCAGGGCCGGTCGCTTCGCCAGTTTGACCTCCAAACGCGGCTTTTCAAATACCCGTGCAGCTTCCTGATTTATTCCGAAAGTTTCGACCAGCTGCCGCCCAAGATGCTGGAGTTGATTTATCGGCGGCTCTGGGAAATCCTGTCGGGGGAAGACAAAAGTGAAGCCTTTGAAGCAATTCCCGCTGATCGAAAACAGGCGATCCTGGAAATTCTGATCGCCACTAAACCCGGCCTGCCCGATTACTGGAAGCCGAAGAAATAAACCGGAATCCCGAAGCGGGGGAGCACACCCGCCCCGGTTTTTCGCGCGGGCGCGCTCCTTATTCCGCTTTCGGAATTCGGGATAAAAGCGGCCGCCGCTTGGAAAAAAACACCCGCCAGCTTTCGCTGGCGGGCGGTCAAGGGGAACCAGGTTTGGCCCCTGCAAAAGCGAACGGCTATTGGGCGATCGAGATCAACTCAATGTCGAAGATCAGGGTGGAGCCGGGCGCGATCACGGCCCCGCGTTGTTGGTCACCATAAGCCAGATCGGCCGGGATGAACAGCTGCCACTTGGAGCCGGTGGGCATGAGTTTCAAGGCTTCCGTCCAGCCCGCAATAACGCCGCTGACCGGGAAGGTCGCCGGCTCGTTGCGCTTGTAGGAACTATCGAATTCCGTTCCATTGATCAACGTCCCGCGGTAATGGGTGGTCACCGTGTCGCTGGCTTTGGGGATCTTGCCGGTGCCTGCGGTCACGACCTTGTACTGCAGCCCGCTGGCCAGGGTTTTGACCCCTTCTTTCTTGGCGTTCGCCGTCAGAAACGCCGTGCCTTCCTTGCGGTTCTTCGCCCCGCCCTCGGTGGATTTGGCGGATTCCTTGGCCATCATGTCGGTTTGCCATTTCTGCATCACGTCCCGCGCCTCCGCCTCGGTTAGCAAAGTCTTGCCGCCGGCGAGTGCATCTTTGATGGCGGCCGCCACCAGATCCGGGTTCACGTCGATCAACTGCGCCTTGAAGCTGCCACCGATTTGCATCCCGATGCTGTAGCTGAGCTTGTCCTTTTGATCCTTGAGGGTGATCTTCGGTTCGGCGGCACCGACACTGCTGGCGATGAGTCCCATAAGCAAAATTTGGTTCCCGATTGAGTTCATTTGATACGCTTTCGTTTGATTGTTTGCCCGTGCTGAAACCATTTTTATCCGGCGATTTTGGCCAGCAGACCCGTGAACACTAGCGGGGAAAAGCGTTTGGTCAAGGGAAACGCGGAAGATTTTTGGACGCGAATTCGGGCGGTGGAACGGCGGTTCCGATGCCGCCAAACCGGCTCATTGCCCCGGCGGATTCGCCGCCTCAGCCTGTTCTGCGGCCAGTTGCCGCGCCGCCCGATGCCGGACGCCCCAACGCTTGACCAACTCGTCTGTGGTAACCCCGGCCAGGATCACTGCACCGATGATCGCAAATTCAATGTTGCTGTGGTTGGTCAACAGCGTCACCACGTTCCGGAGCACCAGGATGAGCGCGGTGCCAATGATGACGCCAATAATGGACCCTTCGCCGCCGCGCAAACTGCATCCGCCCAGCACCGCCGCCGCGATGGCATAAAGTTCGTAAAAATTTCCAAAGTCCACCGGCTGCGCCGAATTTACATCGAGCACAAAGAGCACTCCGCCCAGCCCGGCCAACCCGGAGCTGATGACGTAGGCCAGGACAATCATCCGGCCGGTGTTGATGCCGCTGTATCGGGCCGCGTCCTCATTCCGGCCCAGGGCCAGCAGGTAGCGTCCGTAAATGGTGCGATTGAGAAAAACGGCCGCCAGCACCGCGATGAGGACCAGCACAATCCAGGGCGCAGGAATCTCGAACCCGTGCACGAAGGGGATGGCAATCTTCCCGGTCGCCAGCACGCGCAATCCCTTGAAGCCATCGCCGAAGCCGACGGTCTGGTCATTCGTAAAACCCCGCGTGACCCCGCGATAGAGCAGCAAACCGCAAAGCGTGACGATGAACGGCTGCAAGCGGAGCCGGGTGATCAGCATTCCGTGCGCCAGTCCAATGCTGATCGACACCACGGCCACAGCCAGCAAGGCCGCAGGCAGCGACCAATGATGGACCGTCAGCAGCCAGGGGAGTCCGCAGCCCACAAGACAAATCACCGAGCCAATCGAGAGATCAATGCCCCCGGTCACAATAACAAACGCCACACCAATGCTGATGACGCCAAAAAGCGCCGTGCGCCGGATCAGGTTCTCCACGTTGTAGCCGGAGCGAAAACTTTCACTGGCATACGCGGCGAACAAACAGACCGCCACGAGCAAACCCAGAATCCCGAGAATTTTTTTCATGCTTTAATCAGGCCGCCGCCCGCTCCCCGCCCGTCGCCAGGTGCATGACCGCCTCTTCGCTGAGCTCCTGCCGAGCGAGTTCACCCGTGAGGCGGCCCTCGTGCATGACGAGCACGCGGTCGCTCATCCCGAGGACTTCCTCCATCTCGCTGGAGACAAATAAAATCGCCACGCCTTTGCGTGCAAGTTCCTCCATGAGTTTGTAAATCTCCTGCTTCGCGCCCACATCAATCCCGCGCGTCGGCTCGTCGAGGAACAACACGCGCGGCTGGATGGCGAGCCACTTGCCGAGCACCACCTTCTGCTGGTTGCCGCCGGAAAGAAATTGCACGATCTGCCGGTCGCTCGGCGTTTTGATGCGCAGCGTACTGATCATCTCCGCGCTCAATTCGGCTTCACGGCGACGGTTCAAAAAACCATTTTGCTGGTCGCGCCGCAGGCTGGCCAGGCTGACATTTTCTCGCACCGCCATTTCGAGCACCACGCCCTGCTTCTTGCGGTCTTCCGGCACGAGCGCCAGGCCAGCGTGAATGGCTTCGAGGGGCGAGCGGGGCGCGACTTCTTTTCCCGACACGCGCACGGTCCCGCCCAGCGCCGGGGCGACCCCAAAGAGCGACAGCAACACTTCCGTGCGCCCCGCACCCACCAGACCCGCAAGTCCCACAATTTCGCCGGCGCGCACACTAAAGCTGACCTCATGACGCGGATTGGCCGGAGTCCGGAGACCCTTCACTTCCAGAACGACTTCGCCGGGCCGGTGCGGTTCGTGGGGGTAGAATTGCGACAGATCGCGGCCGACCATGAGCTTCACCATCGTACCATGACTTATTTCCTCGCGGGCAAGTTCCCCGGCGTTCTCGCCATCCCGAAGCACGGTCACCCGGTCGGCGAGCGCCTTCACCTCGCCGAGCCGGTGGGAGATGTAAACGATGCTTACGCCGCGTGCGCGCAGATCGCGGATGACTTTGAAAAGAGTCTCCGCCTCGCGCGCCGAGAGGCTGGAAGTCGGCTCGTCCATGATGAGCAAGCGCGCGTTCGTCGAGAGCGCCTTGGCGATTTCCACCAGCTGCTGCTGGCCAATGGCGAGCGAACCCACCAGGGTATCAGGGCTGACCTCGAGACCCACGGCCGCGAGGAACTGCCGCGCGCCGTTCCGCGTCGACGCGCGGTGAATCAGCCCGGCGCGCAGTGGTTCGCGGCCCAGGAAAATATTGGCGGCCACATCCAGATTGTCCGCGAGGTTCAGTTCCTGATGAATGAGCGCAATGCCCTTGGCCAGGGCATCGTGAACGGAGGAAATCGCCAGCACCTGCCCGTCGAGAAGAATTTCGCCGCTGTCGGCGGTCTGCACGCCGGCGAGGATTTTCATCAAGGTACTCTTGCCTGCGCCATTCTCGCCGATGACCGCCAGCACCTCGCCCGGTCGCACCGAAAGACTCACACCTTTGAGCGCGCGCACGCCGGGAAAAGACTTGGTAAGCTGCCGGGCTTCAAGGAGCGCAGTGAGCATTTAGACTGGTAGGGCCGCGCTGCTGCGCGGCCCAATTTTTCTGCTCTGGCGTCGTCGCAACGGGGTTCCAGAAGTTTGGGCCGACCAGCAGGTCGGCCCTACCGGGTGTTACGTTTTCGGCACAGCATTTCATTTCCCGCCCACCTTGGCCTTCAAATCGGCCCAGAACTCGTCCACGTTATCCTTGCGAATCTGGCGCGCGGGAATGTCGATGAATTTGCTCGCGGGGACCACGCTAGCGTTGCCCTTCAAGATTTCATTCAGCACCTCGACGGATTTATAGCCATACATGTAGGGATTTTGGACCACCGTGCCGTGGACGGTGCCCTTCTGAATGCCAGCGAGCGTGGCGTCATCCTCATCGAACGCAATGACCTTGACCTTCCCGATTTTGCCAGCTTGCGAAAGCGCTTCGAGCATCAACGGCGGGTTGTAGGCAAAGAGTCCAACCATGCATTGGATGTCGGGATACTTCGCGAGCGTGTCTTCGGCATTCGCCTTGCCCTTGGCACGGTCGAATTGATCGGTGAGCGTGCCGAGAATCGTAAAGCCATTGCCTTTCAGAACGTCGCCGGGCGGATCATAATTCGCCGGGTTCTCCTTGCGGCCCAGCACGGAATCAATCATGCCCTGGCGACGGCGCTTGG
>JAYTXL010000334.1:0-4468 GCA_043742955.1 Verrucomicrobiota bacterium
GTCACCCAGGAGAAAGTCACGATTCACCACTCGAGAGATGCAATGATAGTACATCGCCTCGGTGGGTGCCGCCGGTTTCATTCGTGCGTAGCGCATTCAAAAACAAGGGACAGGCCGGTTGAAAAACATAACAGTCAAAATAACTATCATGGTTTATTATGACGCGAAACTTTTCTGCAATCCGCCTGTCCCTAAATGGTCCCTAAAATTTGGGGAGGAAGCAAAATTCTCGATTCTAGAGCTGACCCCGCTCTCCGCACTCGTCTCGTGATCAGAGCACGCGTGCTGGAAAGAGAGCCTTTAGCCGGGTGTGAAAGAGCGTGGCGAATTGGTCGAAGCCGACTTTCGCGGGGTGCAGTTCGTTGTGCCACGAACTGGGATTCGGCATGAGGGTTCCCTGGCCGTTGATGACTGTTACGCCCGGATGGCTCTCCAGCGAAAGCATGAGCCCGGCGAATTGTTTCAGCATCGCTTTCACGACTTCAAACCGGGTGGTCGAGCCGATCGGAAATTTGCGCAGATCGAAGGTCGGTTTCATCCACGGGCCGAGGAAACACACTCCGCGGCCATCCGGGATGGCGAAGTCGTAGGCGTGGAAGATGAGGCACGTGGTCGGGCTGAGCGCGTCGCGCAGGGCGATGAGGTCTTCATAGCCGGCGCGGACGAGCGCGAGGGCGGAATCGTAGCGCGGTTGATGGATGAGTGCCTTGGGCGGGGTGGCGGGCACAAAGTCCCGGACCCAGAGCGCCATGGGGTTATCGACGATGTCGTTTCCACCGCCCGAGAAAAGCAGCACATCCCACGGTCCGCCCGCCGGGCAGCCATCCGTCAGCCGTTTGGCGAGGATTTTGCGCTCCTCGACGCCCAGCATGAAGCGAACTTCATCCCCGGCCTTGGCGAGATTGAGGATCGGGACGCCGAGCTTTTTTTCCAGGCGCGGGATGATGCCGCCGCCGAAGAACGGGAGGGGATAGTCGAACCAGGAATCGCCTTCGGCAAAGATTTGCAGGGGCTGCGCGCTGGGCGCTCCCGGTGCGGCGGCGGGTCGGCCTACGCCGGGCGCGCGCCGTTTCCCGACCTTTCGGGTCTTGGTGGCCAGGCCTTTCACGCCGCGTTGTTTCATGATTTCCATCGTGGCCTGGTATTCGCGGGTCCGCCGTTGGTCTTCCCGGCGTTGCTCCACATGCCGCCGCCGGCGCTCGGCTCCGACGCTATTCGGCAACGGGGCGGGGGCGCCCCCTGCCTGTCGGCGCAGCGCGTGCTGCGGGGCGCGAGCTCGGACGAGCGCCTGCGCCTGCGCGAGCGTGACGGGGCCTGCGGCTGCCGGAGCGGCGGCACGGGGTGTCCGCGCGTGTGATTTCTTTCGGGCCGGGGATTTGGCGACGGGTTTGGGTCGGTTTTTAGGCGCGGTTTTTGTTTTTTTAGGTCGGGTCATGGCTGGTTTTTCCTTAAAACGAGGGACAGGCGGATTGAAAAACAGCAATCAAAATAAATATCATGTTTTATTGTGACGCAAAACTTTTTTTATCCACCTGCCTTTAATGGCTTGTTTTTAACTTAATTGTTAAAATAAATAGCTTGTTTTATTATGATGTGAAATCAGTTTTTTAAACCGCCTGTCCCTTGTTTTATGCGCGATTCGTGGGTGGGGCTGTGTCGGCGCGCACCGGGAGCCCGATCCGCAACGTCGTGGCGTGCGCTTATTGACGGTCCATACCTTCCAACGGCTCGCCATCATGACCAACGATCTGCCCAGCCACGACTGGCACCACGACCGGCCGCCGACGTGGGACTGGCCGAACCATGCGTACGCGCGCCGCGATTTTCTGGCCGCCTCTCCTCGCCGCGCGGCGAACGCACGGGAGAACTGGGGTGCGGGTACTGCAATTGGGGAAACCTTCCGCCGCCTGTCGAAACTGCCGCCGAATGCGCAACTCGGGCACACGAAGACCTATATCGACGTTGCGGCGATCTACGACAGCATGTTGGTGAGTTGATCGGCAGTTGAGGAATCGCTGAAAAATCGCCAAGAGCGGCCCGGTGCGGCGGACCTGATGTCCACTGCGCCGGGCTCAATGCGGGGCAGAAATCTCCCCAGGGCCGCAGCCGCGCACTGTTTCCCGTCTTCTTCTTCCTTCTTCCGACGGGCATGTTTTTCAGCCAAGGCCATTAAAGGTTCAAAATCCCTCCACCGCCAACCCCGGTACGCGGCGGAATTCTTCGGCGTTGTGGGTCACCACTCCGTAGCCGTGGGCGAGGGCAGTGGCAGCTATCCAGAGGTCATTGCCCCCGATGAGTTGGCCGCGGGCGGCGAGGGCGCGGTAGATTTCGCCGTAGTGCCAGGCCACTTCTTTTGTCCAGAGGAGGACAGGATACTGACGGCAGAGGCGTTCCCAATCGCGGCGAGCAGCGGCGGATTGGCCGCAGGCGAGTTCGCCCGCCACCGTGAAAGTGATGTAGAACGTCTCGCTCGCGTGCCCGCCGAGAAAGGCGTGCGTGCGTCCGATCACGCCGCGCCGGGCATCGCGTTCGGCGGTGATGACAAAATTGGTGTCAAGTATCAGGCCCACGGGTCGTCAGGGATGGGGTTGTGTTTTGCGGCTTCTTCGATGGAGTCAAGATAGCGATCGCTCACGCCGCTGCCGCCGGCTGCGAGGTAGGCGAGCAGGCTTTCGCCGGTCGGCGGAGCGTCGGCGAACACAGCACGGCGAACGACTTCGGTAAACGATTCTCCGGCCTTTTTCGCGGAGCGGAGCTTTTCGTAGGCGTCCAGTTCGAGCGTGATGGTTTTCGTTGCCATGCACGAATCATGCACGAAGGCTCGTTTTTAACAAGGGTCTCGGTGAAGGAATTCGGTTCCGGGAAAACAAGGGACAGAGAAACAAGGGACAAGGTTCGACACGGAAATTCGGAACCACGGAAGACACGGAGCACACGGAAGGGAATTCAAGCGGGGTGCGGACAGAGTTAGCACAGAGATCAGGACGACATAGAGATGCGACCTGTTCCCAACCTCTGTGTCCTCCTGATCTCTGCGCTGAAATTCCCCGTGCTGAAATTACGGTTCATGGGGAGTCGGTCGTCTCCGCGATGCTTGCTGGCTTCCGTGTGCTCCGTGTTTTCCGTGGTGGACCAAAACAAGGGACAGGCGGGTTGAAAAACACAACAGTCAAAATAAATATACTGTTTTGTTATGACGCGAAACTTTTTTCAAACCGCCTGTCCCTTGGTTTCGAGGTGTTCGCCAACAACTCGTTTGGGCACGGGGCCGCAACGCCATCATCACCAGGAAACGCTTTCAGGGGTTATCCGCGGCAGGCGCCGGCGGGCGCCCCACCGTTCCCGCCGCGGCCTCAGCGGATGATGATTCCCTTCTTCAGGACAAAGCATCCGTAGGGGCGCTGCTCTGCGGCTTGGACAATGGCAAAACTTTTTTTCGCCAACTCATAAAAGGCGAAGCGCTCCACGGAAGCCAGTGTCAGCGGACGCCCCTCCATTTCGATTGCGGCAGCCAAGGCCTCGCGGTGAATCTCCAGAACTTCCCCAGGGTTCCCGACCACCTCCATCCGCTTGAATGGATCCGGCACAAAGGTGTCGAGCGGCAGCAGGGAAAGAATCGCCCGCACCGCAGCCGGTGAATTCAATCCGGGCAGCTGGATTGGTTTCCGGAGGACGGTCGACGCCGCCACCGAGGATGCCGGGAAATTGCTGTCGACGACCACCAGGTCGTCCCCATGCCCCATCGAAGCCAGAGCGCCCAGCAATTCCGGTGAAATCAGGACTGAGATTCCTTTGAGCATCTCCCGAAACTGAATGGTCCCAGCCCAACCGTCAAAAAAACGGGCCAAAAGACGCGGGACAGACACGGGGTGTCTTTACTGGCGGTGATTTTGGCGAAGGATGTTGCAACCGTGGCTTTGACATTGTTGACGGGTAGTTGGACGGAGGTTCAGGGGAATCTGACGGCGACTGGGGATTCGACGACCTACCAGGATTCTGACACGGGGCGAGGAGCCGCCGCTCAGGGGTTCTATCGGGTGCGCAGTCTCTAGCCCGTTTGCTAGGACTTGAAGAGAGTCAAAGGCGGTCGGTCGGGTTCAAGTGGTGACAGATCGAAGGCGTATTCCTCAAAATTCGTCAAGTGATCGCTATCTGTATCGGCTCCTCGTAGCGTCTCCTCGAGTGGAAGGCCGACCCGAAAAGCGGTCGCCTGCCAGGCATCATAGTCGGGTTCCTGCAAGGAGTTTGACTGACCCAGATCGCATCCGAGTTGGGTGGAATCGGAGAGGCCACTATTCGAAAGAGACCCCTGCCACGGGCCGTGCACCCGGACATGTTCGCGGTAGTAGGGGGAGTTGGTTGCTTGCTAATCAGACCAATCGCTACGGCACCCTTTGGGCGGAACGATTTACCAGTTTGTTGGTGGAGGATTCTTCGGCCGCGCTGCGGGCCGTGGCGGCTTACATTG
>JAYTXL010000335.1:0-6518 GCA_043742955.1 Verrucomicrobiota bacterium
GCGAGCTATAAGGCTCGCAGCTCGCCCCCCTGCTTGTTCTAGCTTGCTTCCGAGCTCAAAAAGCCGAAAATTCACCCACACGACACCGAGAAGACCCATTAAAGCCTTCCCCACAAAAAGACCCTTGGCTTTGTCCGCGTATAATTCCCCAAAGGCCACTGCCCCACGAAAAGGTATCTCGAGGTCACAAAGCTCATCGCAAAATGCCCGTGAGGCAGCGGTAAGGTTCTGGAATCCCGCTCGCGAGCCATCCGCAGTGTAGAGAAGGAAGGTGTCAGAAAACGATGTGAATTCAACGCCGCGAAGGCCCTCGACAAGCCACTTCAGTTCGTTCAGGCAGGTGTCAAGAAGCTCATAGGCGTCGATGAGACTCTTGCTCTCCACATATTCTCTGAAACCCAGAAGATCGAAATAGGCGATCCAACGCTTGCCTGCCTTTGAAAAATCATAATCCGTACGATCCATAGCTATTTCGCTTCCTCCACGATTGTGATTTCGTCTTGGGTCAGGCCGTAGAGGTCATAGACCAGACGGTCGATGTGCGTGTCCGTGGCGGCGATCTGGCGTTCCAGCGCAATTGTTTCCTGCGGCGTGTTAGCCGATACCAGTTGCCAGCGCTTGGTCATACGACATTTTCAAAACCGAGCAAGGCTCGCCAATTGAGGAGAGGGCCAATTTCGTCAATGGTCTCCAAATCCAAATAACGATTCGTTCGCCGATACTCCTTGCGAATCCTTTCCAACTCGGCGCGAACTTCTGAGTAGATCTCCGCAGACGGGCATGATGGATCGAACATCAATTGAAATGCCTTGCCGCAAAACTCAAGCCTTTTCGTCCGTGGACGTTTGAGGATTCGCTTCTGAGTGACACGATAAAAATCTGCTTTGATGTCTGCTCTGGTACTAACTCCGGGTTGATCGTTGTCCACGTAGAGGCTCAGCCAACCAATCACGTCGTTATATGCCCACGGATACCAACGGGTATCCTCAAAGCTGCGTTCGGCTAGCTCTTTTAATCTCATATTGTCGGGATCCGTTTTGGTAAACGAGCCAACGTAGTTCTTGCGCTCCGTTTCCATATCTTCTCCGTGGACTTTCAGCGTGCATCGGTACAGAGCAATCTCGAAAAATGTCCTGTCTATGCCTTTCATCGTCCGCCTTCCTCTATGATTCTGATTTCGTCGTCGGTCAGGCCGTAGAGGTCATAGACAAGACGGTCGATTTGCGTGTCCGTGGCGGCGATCTGGCGTTCGAGTGAGGCCTTTTCCTGCGGCGTCCGCGCGGCCGACTGGCGTTGATGCAATTCAAGCATTTGCTCGACCAGTTTCACCATCTGGTCGTGAAGCACCTTGTCTGGCTTGGAATCCCAATCTGGAAATGGGAGCTCGCGAGTCTGTTGGATGATGATTTTTGGGAAATCGTCTCGCCGGGCAACACTGTTAAAATTAACGAAATACCATGACAGGAGGCGGCTATTTAGAATTCCGAGAAGAAACAATAAATCCGGTGCAGACTTAAGTTCAGGATTCGGAATGAGACTTTGAACTGACTGGTTCGTCAAAAAAGTCTCAGCGGTGAACACTCCTTGGAGGCGTAGTTTTCGGCTCAAGACCTGCCGAAGCAGTATTCGCGGTGCGGAGAAATATTCGAACGGCTTGGATTTTTCCACTTCCGCTTCGTAACCTACAAACGCTTTCTTGCCATGCTCCAGATTGAATCTTTGCAGCACACCAGTTAGC
This sequence comes from Verrucomicrobiota bacterium, assembly GCA_043742955.1. Classification (GTDB taxonomy): domain Bacteria; phylum Verrucomicrobiota; class Verrucomicrobiia; order Limisphaerales; family JAYTXL01; genus JAYTXL01. Next base: position 1,739 of record JAYTXL010000335.1, read on the forward strand.
GCTAGCTTTGGATTCACAAGTCCGCCGCTAGTCGGCAGCGGAGTAAATACTTCGATCCCGCGCTTCACACATAAAAAATCGTTGAGCGTTTTGGGTTTCTGCCGCACTTTCTCGAGGATTTTGGTTTCGGTGCGAGAACAAGTGATCAGGAACTCTATGTGCCGACTTCCAAGCCAATCTCGATAATGGGCTTTCTTCTCAAACTGGGCGAAATCACGGACCGAACCGATCTTGAACTTGGAAGGAAAGACGAAAAGCTGCACCGAATCGGACTTATGAATCTCAGGCTTTGATACACGCTGCGCCGTGACGACAACCGTGTCAATGTAAGCGTGGAATACATCGAAAGGTAAAGAGACGAAGCTCAGAGGTTTGAAACTTTCGATGAAAAGGCTTCGTAGGGGTCTGGCAGATGGCGTAGAAACCCATCCGGAAGGAATAATGATTCCCAGCAAGCCCTGATCGCGGAGAAGTTGGTGTCCGCGCTCAACGAACAGCAGAAACGTATCGAGCGAATTTGCAGGGCTTCGATATTTCTCTCGGAAGTAATTGGATTCAGCTGCGCCAGCGAACGCGCCATAAGGCGGATTCCCAATCACGGCGTCAAACCCGCCTTCCCATTCGGATTCTATCCGCGCAGGGGGCGGCACCGCCTTCTCACTCTTCATTTTCTTGTAGCCGTAACTGCCGTGGAGCGGCACGCCGGGCATGCTGTCGTCCAAGGGCGAAGCGGATTCACGCAGCTCGCCGGTGGCAAGCTTTCGCCGGAAGATGCCGGGAAATTCCTTTTGCCAGTCGAAGACGTTGATGCGGTAGCGTTCCTCGTCGGTCAACAAGGGGAGTTCGGCTTGCTGGTAAAAATCAGGGCCGATGAGCGAGTTGCCGCATTTGATGTTGTCGCCCAGATCCGGCAGCGCGCGTTCCTGCAACATCCGCAAGACGGGCTGGAGACTTTGCTGGGTTTCCCCTTCGAGCACTTTGAGCAGGAGGGAAAGCTTGGTCGTCTCCACCGCCTGCGCGTCAATATCCACGCCGTAGAGGTTGTCGAGCAGGATTCGTTTGCGCTCGGCGATGGTGAGCCGCCAGTTCCCCCCGGAGATTTGCACGAGCACGGGCCGGCTGCCTTTGGCCCAGCGGGTCGGCTCATTGTTCACGTAAAAATCGAGATGCCATTGGAGCAGAAATTCATAAGCGCCCAGGAGAAACGAGCCGCTGCCGCAGGCGGGGTCGAGGATGCGGAGTTTCGACACGCGATCCAGAATCCGGGCGGCTTCGCGCGAACTGGCCGCGGGTGGGAATGTGGGTGAGCGAGCAGGTGGGCCGGGTGTTGTCACACGTCCCGGCCCATTTTCCCCCTCAACCACTTTGTCACTTTCGGCAGGTTCCGCCAGCGCCTTGCGTCGGCCGCTGCATTCCTCGAGGAGTTTCCCGACGGTCTGCTGGACGATATATTCGACGATGTAGGTGGGCGTGTAATACACGCCGCCCGCCTTCTTGACCTCCGGCTTTTCCTCCACGACGGCGCGGTGTCCTTCCGTCAGCCGGATGACTTTGCCGAGAAGTTGTTCATAGACCTGGCCAAGAATGTCCGCGGGCAGATGCGAAAAAACGTAAGGGCAATCCGGGTAATAAAGACTCTTGAGAATGTCGCGCAGGAGCTTGTCGTCCAGGTCGAGGCCCAGGGTGAGTTCATCGGGCGCTTCGTGGCGGTTCTTCTCCCGTTTGAAATGGAAGAGGCCTGAGTTATAGCGGGCGTCGGCTTGTTCGAACTGCTGGGCGAGCCGCTTGTAAATCCGGTCGCCGTTCGTCAAGGCCAGCAGACGTCCGTAATCCTCAATGCCCCGGCCTTCGCAGATGCGCAGGAAAATGACGCGGTCAATGATCCGCTGGACGGAAAAGTTAAGTTCGCGCTGGGTGAGGTTGGGGTTGCGCAGGGCGAGGTTCCGGGCCAGCTCCGCCCGCCAGCCTTCAATGGTCTTGAGGAATTCCTGGTCAAAATCGGACGTGCCACGCTTCGCCTTGTTGGATTCGGCGAATTTGTCGAACGCGCCTTTGAGGACGGCGTCGCGGGAAAAGACGCCGGCGATTTCATCCCAGCGCCCGGCGTATTCGGTGTGGGAAATGTAGAGGATGCGTCCGACGGCGGCGCTGTCGTGCTGGTCAGGCTTGAAGCGGCAGTCATAGACGGCGAACTCCTCGAAGTCGCTGAGGATGCACAGCGGCAGCTTGGTCGTAAAGCCGTAGCGGCGAAGTTGGAAGGCGGGACTGACGTCGTGCTTGATGTCCACGGCGGGCTTCTTGGCTTCAAGAAAGAATTTCCGCGTGCCTCCGATACGAAAGCAGTAGTCGGGGGCTTTGGTGGCTTCGCCGACTTTGATGGCGTCCTCGTGGATGACGTCCTTGTATTCTTCGGCGTAACCCTGCTCGTTATCAATGTCCCAGCCGAGGGCCTTGAAGAACGGGTCAAGGAATTCGCGGCGGAGCTGGGTTTCGTTGTATTGCGGCGAGCGGTAGGCCTCCCGTTGACGCTCGAAGCGTTCGACGAGTTCGTGAATTATTGGGGGCATGCTCATGCTGAACTTTTCCTATTAAAACGTGAATCGTGCCCTGCAACAAGCCGGGATTGCGCCATAGATTTCAGATTGTCCCCTGCGGTGAAGCAGAAATAAGCCAGCTTACCTCACTCCAACCCCATTCACCAGCCGGTACCAGTTGTCGCGCTGGCGGGCCTCGAAGCCGAGGTCTTCGATCAAGCGCCGCATGTCGGCCACGCCCATCCGAAAGGTTGTGCCGGCCTGGCTCACCACGTTCTCCTCAATCATGATGCTGCCCAGATCATTCGCCCCGTACTTGAGCGCGATTTGGCCAATCTCCTGTCCCTGCGTCACCCACGAGCTTTGAATGTTCGGGATGTTGTCGAGGTAAATGCGCGCCAGCGCCTGCATCCGCAAATATTCGTGCGCCCCGACGGTCGGGGCCTTGAGTTTGGTGTGCTCCGCTTGAAACGTCCACGCGATGAACGCCGTGAATGCGCCACCTTTGAGTGCTCTATTTTCCAGCGCCGTCGCATAGGTCGCGGCCCGTTCGATCGGCGATGTTTTCTCCCTCTCTCCCACCGGGGGTGAGGGGGGAAATGTGTGATTTGCAAGGGGTCGCCTGATTTGCCCACAGGCCGCCCCCTCACCCTGACCCTCTCCCCCGGTGGGGGGGAGGGAAGGAAGCCCGGCAAGCGAATCGTCCTGCTGCACGCGCACGCGTTCGAGGTGTTCAATGCGGTCCGCCACGGTCTCGACGTGCCCGAACATCATCGTCGCCGTTGAAGCCAGGCCGAGCCGATGCGCCACGTCCATCACGCTTAACCAGTCGTCGCTCATCGCCTTGAGCGGCGCAATGCGCTGGCGGACCCGATCCACGAGGATTTCCCCGCCGCCACCCGGGATGGAGCCCAGACCGGCGTTCACAAACTGGGAAATGATTTCCTCCAGCGGCAGCCCGAACACGTCGCGAAAATGAATAAACTCGCTCGGGCTGAAGCCGTGGATGTTAATTTGAGGAAACCTCCCCTTGATGTGCGAAAGGAGATCCAGGTACCACTGCAGCGAGAGTTTCGGGTGATGCCCGCCCTGCATCAGAATCTGCGTCCCGCCCAGCGCGATCGTTTCCTCAATCTTGCGGTCCATCTCGTCGTGGGTGATGACGTAGGCATCGTCATCCTTTTCAACGCGATAAAAGGCGCAGAACTTGCAATAGACGTTGCAGACATTGGTGTAGTTGACGTTGCGATCCACGATGTAGGTGACGATCTCGTTGCCGCGGCCAGCGTGGGCGGTGGCTTGGGCCAATTGCCGGCGGCGATCAGCCAGCGCCCCCAGTTCGGCGAGGGGCAATTCGTAGAGCTGCCGCGCCTCGGTCGGGCTGATGCGTTGCCCCTCCCAAACGCGCGGGAGCAACTCGTCGATCGAAGGGTCGCAAATCATGACCCAACACTTTTACCACAAAGACCCAAAGACACAAAGGTTCTGTGGTGAAACAGTCCCGCAGGAAACCCCGGCGCGACCGGGATGGACCGGCCGCAAACCAATATCTTAGCCGAGGCGAACCGCCCCCAAACTTGTGAACGTTTCAGGCACCGGCCCCGCTTCACCATCAGCCCCACTGCAATCGTGATTGGGCGCCTGGGTGCCAGCCGATCAAACCACGAACTTCGGTTCATAAACCGGCCCCAGACCATGCTTCCGCAAAAGTTCAATGAACTTGTTCAGCCCGCGCTTTTCATCCGTGCCAAGATGATAATGAATGTGCCAGCCCAGATAGTCCTTGCGGAAGTTGAGGTCATATTCCGGGCGGCTGCTGATGATGTAGTCAAGCGTGTCGAGGCCGAAGATCTTGGCTTCGCGCAATTGCCGGCGCAGGGTTTGGTTCGGCACCCCGCGGCGCAGCGCCCAGACCGCATAGACAAAGGGCAGATTCGTCAGCTCATACCAGGCCGCGCCCAGATCCAAAATCTGGTGCTCCGGCGGGGTCCGCAGAAAATCCAGGGCCCGGTCGCCGATGAGCAGCACCGCGTCCAGACGCGCCACGTCGTCGTAACTAGGCAGGGTGCGGAATTCCGGATGCCACCCGCGCTCCGCGAGCAGCACCTTCAGCAGGGCCACACTGGTCAGGGAAGCGGGATCGCAGAAGATTTCAGTGATTTCCGCGAGCGGCTTCCGGTGCGCGAGAAAGACGCTGAGAACTTCGCCCAAAGACGCGACCGCGACGCCATCCAGGATGTCGTAAT
>JAYTXL010000336.1:0-2056 GCA_043742955.1 Verrucomicrobiota bacterium
ATGCGATGCAGTTTGACTGGAATTGGGCGTGGCTTTTTCCGGCGCCCGAGAGCCCTGCCTGGATCCACGTTCGGGAAAACGGGTCCGCGGGCGGTTGCATGAGGTGAACCTGCAACGCGCCGTGCGCAAGGCGTGCCTGAAATCCGGCCTGATGATCTTACCGCATGAACTACGCCACGCTTACGCTACGCATTGTCTCAATCGCGGCTCCAATCCCCGGGCCATTCAGAAAGTGATGGGCCACAAATCACTGGAAACGACGATGGCTTATTTGCACGCCGAGGCGTTGAGTGTGGCGAGTCCGTTGGATTAGCGGTCCGCGTCTTCCGGTCGGTGGCCGATGGCGGATGGGGATCGGAGATGGGAATATTTAGACCGGGGTGGAGCCCAGCCCTCCCGGGAGGGGTGGAAACCACGCGTTCATGGCTTCACTTTCAGGCCAGCCGCTTTGGCCAGGACCGACTGCCGGTTGTCAAGGGTGAGGAACACTTTTGCTCCGAGAGCCAGAGCGACCCCCGTATGCAACAGGTCAAGGCCACGAATGCCCGTGTGTTCGGTGTGCGCTGCGCCCAGTTGCTCGGCTTCGCGAAATGCGTTCGTCCACGGGATGGGAACATGGGCGAGGATGCCGTCCGCCAGATCGGATTCAATATCTTCGAAAGCCGCCTGCCTGCGGGCGGCGTCAATCTCCTTCCGAAAAACCGCGAGGCGGATGGCGTTGCGCAATTCATGCCGGTGGAGTGGGGTGAAAGGCAGCGGGGCGCGGAAAGCGCGCATGAAGGCGAGCGCTTTCGGCGAGTCGGATTGCGTGAGATAGAGGCGCACCAGGAAGCTGGTGTCCGCGTACGTGTTCAATGTGCGCCCTTGCTGAAGTCAAGGATGTCGTGCATCGCGCTGGCCGGAATGACATGGTCACCATCGCGGCGTTTCAAACGGGCGGCGAAGTCGGGGCGTTTCACGGGGCGGGGGCGGACGAGCGGCGGCGGCAGCATCAATGCCACCACCTTGCCCCGCTTGCTGATTTCGACCGGTTGCCCCTCCTCGACCCAGTTGAGGACGGTGCCGAAGTCGTGGCGGAGTTGGCGGACGGTGGCGCTTTTCATGTGCAACAACGATGTTACACAACGTGGAAGGTGTCAAATCAACACTGAGCCGGGAGGGGGGCGAGATGCCGGGGTTGAAATATTGGGGCCTCCCGGAGATTTGAAGCGGGTGAGCCTTTGTTCGCACGACACCAAACCTGATTCCTGGACCAAGAAAGGAGGCGCGGGGCTGGTGATGACGTGTCAAATACCTTGACCGGCAGTCGCCGGAAAGCGTACGACTGCGTCCGGCGCGAATGCTTTTCGCATAACTCACCCGAAACCCAACGCAGGAGAAAATCCATCATGGCACAAGGCATCTCGGTCCATATCGGCCTTAATCGGGTCGATCCGAAACATTATCAAGGGTGGGACGGGCAACTGGCGGCTTGTGAGGCGGATGCCAGAGACATGCAGGCGCTGGCAAAGCAGCAGAAGTTCAAAGCCAGCACGCTGCTGCTCACCAAGACGGCCACCTCGAGGGCCGTGTCGAAAGCGATCCTGGACGCCGCCCGGGCACTCGAATCCGGCGACCTCTTTTTGCTGACGTACTCCGGGCACGGCGGGCAGGTCGAGGACACCAATGGCGAGGAAACGGATCGGATGGATGAGACTTGGGTGTGCTACGACCGTCAGGTAATCGACGACGAACTTTATGATCTGTGGAGCCAGTTCAAGGCGGGCGTCCGGATCGTGGTATTGTCCGATAGCTGTCACAGCGGCACGGTGCTGCGCTCCATCCCGGTCATGGTTGCCGGCGGGCGGCGGATCCGGGCCATGCCCACGAGCGTTGCGCGCGCGGTGCAGAAGGCGCACGCAAAACTATACCGGGGCCTGCAAGACACCCATACCGCCTCGGAGAAGACGGTGGTAAACGCGAGCGGGTTGCTCATCTCCGGCTGCATGGACAATCAAACTTCGCAGGATGGCGAGCGGAATGGCTTGTTCACCGGCACGCTGAGGCAAGTGTGGAA
>JAYTXL010000337.1:0-7498 GCA_043742955.1 Verrucomicrobiota bacterium
TCCTGGCAGCTTGTCTAGCAGGTTGGTTGCTGGCGATTTGGGATGGTCAGAATCACTCATGGCGTATGGCAAAGCCGCCTAACTCCTGATTATACAAAACGGGTTTGTTATATTGCCAACATGCCAAAGGGGCGACAACTCAAGGAGTACTCCTTAACGCCCATCGTACCTGTTAATTGAACAAAATAATTACTGGACCGTATCACGCTCTGCTGCACGCGCAATGAAATTGTCGCCCGTATCGCCATTCGCCACACACGCAACCAGGTGAAGTTGTTGGCCCCGTGCCATTGGAACATCTTCTGACGCTCGTTCCCTTCTCAAAGACAACATCAGCTTCGCCTTGCTCAGGGGCAATGTCAGTTCACGCTTCGTTCCTCAGCGCTCAAAACTTTGAATGCGCGCAACCAGACACACGCTTTCCAACGCTCAATGCGTACATCCCGCGCGCGTTACGCCGACGCTCATGCCCGGCGGGGCACCAGGGGCACCCAAGTGTCGGCCCTGTTCGGTCCGCACGATGCCTGACTTGCCAGATTCCGACCGCTCCACTCCGCTAATCGTCTCTCGTTTGAATTTCAAGGGCACACAAAATGTGAACTATGCAGTAAAGGGCGCAATTCTGATTGAGTTCTTGCGTGAGAACGCGGCACTAGTGCCCGGACTTAAGTGGGGAGGCGATGCCACAAAGAGATCGCAGGACGAGGCGATTCAAGCCGTCGAGAAGGCGAGTGGTTTGGTTTTGATATACTGATTTGCGAATCGCCTTACCCCGCCACACGCCAACGCAGTCCCGAAAGTTGGTGCAACAAACAGGTGTTGCACTACTGCTCTGCACTCCGGAAGCACATCCACCAACGGTTCACGGTTTGACCCCGGATTTAGTGCAACAGAGTGCAACACCACTATTGCGAAATGGTGCGTTATTCGGGCATTTCATGCGATTTCTGCAAAGTGCGATTATCGCCTTTATTCATGCGGGCGTGACGCACATTTAGGGGTTAATCGCGCAAGGGCAACTACGGATTCGTAAACCGTCGGTCGCCGGTTCAATCCCGGCCATTGGCTCCACTTCAATACCAAGCCAGTGGGGAGGACAAGGAACCCGGAATCCTCACGGTCGCCCAAACTGAATTATTGTTGGTCAATGCGAACCGGTTAGAACTCCTGCTGTTCATCGCAATTGGCTTGTTTGCCGGGTTACGAAAAATTCCGTTTTTTTAAAGAAAACCAGCTTTTCTTGTTCTTATAGACCCGAGGAATAACTGCGCCCACGGGCTTTGCGGAAGCGAAATATTTCGCCCGGGCCAAATCCCACTTGGCAGCCGGGCATCGTTTTGGTTAGCTGTCCGCGCCAAATGAATAAACCGTTCATCCCCTGCCTGCTTGCCGGTTGGTTGTATGTGCTCGCCCTGGCCACTGCGGGCGCGGCCGAGCCAGTTTGGGAGGTCAAGGCGCTGGCCCAGGATGGGGAATTTGAATTTGATCCCGAAACCAAAATCGTGACCGCCACCCAAGGGGTGCAGATCAATTATGGCGGAGCGGAAATGACCGCCACCATGGCCACGCTGAACCAGGAGACCGGGGACATTATCGCGGAGGGATTGGTGACGCTGCTACGGGACAACCAGCTGTGGCGGGGCGAGCGGATTGAGTATAATTTCAAGACCAAGGTCATCAAGGCCGAGCAATTCAAGACGGGCATTGCCCCTTTCTTCATCACGGGGATGGGCCTGCTCGCCGACCAGACCAACCGTGTTCATTCCGCGATTGAAGCACAAGTCACCACGGATGATCTGGCGGAGCCGGGCTACCGGATCCGTGCGCGCACCCTGATCCTGGTACCGGGGCAATCCTTCGAGGCGCATCACGCCACGGTCTACCTTGGCAAAGTGCCGGTATTTTACTGGCCCCGGTATGCGCGGACCTTTGGGCGCCATCCCAACAATTTTATATTTACTCCGGGCTTCCGCAGCCTCTACGGACCCTACCTGCTGGGCACCTACAATTGGTACGCCAACGAGAAACTCAGCGGCGGGATCCATCTCGATTATCGGCAGAAGCGCGGAGTTGGTTTCGGACCGGATGTGAATTACGACCTGGGCCGCTGGGGGAAGGGTGAAGTGGTGACCTATATGGCCCGCGACGATGCCCCGGGCACCAACACCCTCAACCGCTTGATGGATGATGAGCGCCACCGGATCAATTTTTCCCATCGGGCGACGCTGCGCACCAACCTGACCGCCACCCTGGTCGTGCGCGAACAAAGCGACGCGTTCGTCATCCGCGATTTCTTCGAGCAGGAATATCGCCACAATATCCAGCCGGCCTCTTTTTTGGAAGTCAACCAGCTCTGGCAAAATTGGAGCCTGAATATCCTAGGGCAGCCGCAGGTCAACGATTTTTTTGAAACGGTTGAGCGCCTGCCGGACGTGAAACTTTCCGGCATCCGGCAGCAAATTGGCGTTACCCCGGTTTTTTACGACAGCGAAAGCTCAGCCGGGTACTTCCGTCATCAGTTTGCGGATAACACGAAGCCGGAATTTGCCGCGGGGCGCGCGGATTCCTACCACCAGTTGGTGTTGCCGTGGACGTTTTTTGGCTGGCTGAATGTGTCGCCCCGGGTCGGCGGGCGGTTCACCCATTACGGTGAAACCGAAGGAGCCGGATTCACCACCACCGAAAAAAACCGGGCAGTGCTCAACACCGGGGCGGAGGCGAGCTTTAAGGCGTCGCGAATCTGGCTCGGGGCACAGAGCAGATTTTGGGACGTGCAGGAGCTCCGGCACATTGTTTCGCCCTCGCTCAATTATGTCTTTGTGCCGTCGCCCAATGTCCTGCCACCGCAACTGCCGCAATTTGACATTGAGCAGCACAGCCTGCGGTTGTTGCCCATCGAATATCCCGACTACAATGCAATTGATTCCATCGACAGCCAGAACGTCTTGCGCTTGGGGTTGCACAACAAGCTGCAGACGAAACGTCAGGGTCAGATTGAAAACCTGCTCAACTGGGAGCTGTTCACGGACTGGCGTTTGAACCCTCGCGTGGGACAAGCCACGTTTGCGGATGTATTTTCCGACCTTGATTTTCGGCCGCGCTCCTGGCTCACCTTCAATTCCGAGACGCGTTATGACATTGGCAACGGGGTTTTCAAACAGGCCCATCACAACATGGTGTTGTCGCCGCAAAATTTCTGGAGCGTTTCCCTGGGCCACCGTTACATCCGGGCTGATCCCTTGCCGGGCCCGGACGCGCTGGGAAACAACCTGGTTTACACCAGCCTTTACTATCGCTTGAACGAGAACTGGGGCGCGCGCGTGACCCACCATTTTGAGGCCCGCGATGGCCGGATGGAGGAGCAATTCTACACGCTTTACCGGGATCTCCGCAGCTGGACTGCGGCCCTCACCCTGCGCGTGCGGGACAGCCGGATAACGAACAAGGACGACTACACCGTCGCGGTGACCTTCTCGATAAAATCCTTTCCGCGCTTCAAACTCGGGCATGACCGCGACACGCCTTCGCTGCTGCTCGGAGGTTAGTCCACCGCGCTAGTCTGGGCCACCAGGTGGATCACCGCCTGGAGCGGACGCTGGATGCGGTGTTTAGAGGCGGGTTGTTCCGCCGCCAAAAGCGCCTGGAAATTGGTCCCGTGCTGGGCGCCGTCGCGGTGGGACAAGACGCTCGCGGCGACCAGCCGGTTCTGGTAATTCCCGACGGCATCCTGGAGCCGAATGAGTTTTTTCAGAGCGCTATCGCGGGCAATTTTTCGCTGTGCCAGGCCCAACTCCCGCCCGTAACGCCACCGCCGGATGCGACGCCGGAATTCGTGCTGTTGCGGCGGTGAAAGGGTGCCGAATTGAGGCGCTGATTTTTGGGCCTGGCGCACTGCCTTTTCCAAGCACTTCAAATAGGCTTTGTGCATCCGGGATTGCTGCTGGTGATTGGCCGGGCTGGGCACGATCCGCGACCGCAGTTGGAGCTTTGGCAGAGTTAACCGTGACCGTTGCAATTTCCACAAGCGGGCGCGCCGGACACTCAGGTGTTCCCAGGTGGCGCGCGCGTCGGCTTGTGGCTCCAGCCACTCCAGTGTCACGTCGTAATCACGCAGCCGGCTAACCCGGTCCGAAATGTCACGCGACCAGTCGTGAAATGCTAACGCTGCCCGCCTTCCCAGAACCGGTTCGCCGAGCCGGACCAGTAATCGCATCCGCCGCAGCACCACCCGCAGTTGGTGGATCTGCTCCGGCTCACCCCCGCTCCGGGCGCTGTGCACTAGGCCGGGCAGGATCGATTCCAATTTTGCAAGCCGCCGCCGCCACCGCTGGAAAAATTTCGAGGCATCCATAACCCCTGGTCGCTAGCCCAGCCTCAGATGCAGACCGTGGGCTGGCAAAACCTATAATGTCACAAGCTGACCCGATTTTGCCGACCTTTCCTCGGCATCACAAATCTCCACTGCGCTGACCGCGTCGGCGGCGGTGACGATCGTCGGCGGTTTACCGCTCTGAATCGCCTCGATGAAATGGCGGAGCTCGTTCACGTAGCCATCGGGCTCATCGCATTTCACCACCTGCGGCGGCTGGCCTTTTGCAAACAGCTTCAAGCCATCCGCTCCCCGGGCGAGGTCGTAATCAACGGTGGCGTTTTCAAAATTCACGGTGTAACTCGCGCTAAAACCGAATCCGGGCGTCATGGCCCAACTGCCTTCCGCATGGACGATGGCGCCGTCGGCGACATGATACTGGGTCACGACGTGGTCAAAGGCCCCGCTGAATTTCGAGTAGCCCGTGGAGCACACTGCGTGTGGACGTCCGAAACAATACTGCACAAAGTCGGTGTCGTGAATGTGCAGGTCGAGCAACGCGCCGCCGGATTGCGCGCCGGCGAGGAAATGTCCGTGGCCCCAGCCCGGTGGTTCTGCCACCCGCCGAAAGCGCGCGCCGAGCACTTTGCCGTATCGGCCTTCGGCGATCGCCTGCTTCACCCAAGCCCACTCCGGCCAGAAACGCACGCACATCGCCGGCATGAAAAATCCTTTCGCACTCGCGGCGGCCGCTGCGATCTGCTGCGCGAGCGCGGGCGTGCGCGCGAGTGGTTTTTCGCAGAGGACGTGTTTGCCGGATCGCAGGGCGGCGACAGCGAGGTCGGGATGCGTCCGGGTGGGTGAGCAGATGTCCACGACGTCAATCGCGGGATCGGCGAGGAGCGCCGCGACATCGCGATAGGCGGTGAACGAGCCTGGCTCCAGCTTCACCGGTGCGTTGTCGCCCACGTTGCCGGCGACGCCGGTGAAATCACCATCGAGGTGCCGTCCACTCGGATTGCACAGCGCGGCGATGCGCGTCCCAGGAACCTGCCGCCAGGCCTTGATATGGGTCGCGGCCATAAAGCCGAGACCGATGATGCCAACTTTAATCATAGGAGTCAGGGATCAGAATTCAGGAGTCAGAATTATTCAGAACAGTGCAATTGAGCCACGGATGGAACACGGACGAAACACGGATGACCGATCTGTCGGGCACGAGACGTATCCAAGTGGAGCTTTCTATTTTTCGAGTTTGATCTGACGCCGAAACCAAGCACTGATCCAGTCTGTGTTTCATCCGTGGCAAAAGAACAGTTCCATCTCAAACCACGAGCGCTTCCACGAACTCCCTCGCCGCCTTGATGTCCGCCACGCGCTGATTGTCCGCTTCGCGCTCGATGCAGAGGTCGCCGGTGAACTTGAGTTCGTCCAACACGCGGAAGAACGCGCGCCAATCCACTTCACCCACGCCGACCACCACTTCCTTGCCCCAGGTGCCGGGCACTTGCGTCTTCGTCGCGTCCTTGAGATGGCAGCTTTTGAGCCACGGGCCGAGCGCGCGCAATGCCGCGATGGGATCGCCCTTGTCGTAGAGAATCATGTTCGCCGGATCAAAATTCACGCCCACGCTGGCGCGGTTCAACTTCGTCAGAAAACTTCCCAGCGTCTCCGCCGTTTCCTGGCCCGTCTCGAAGCCCAGGTCAATTCCCTTCGCCGCGAACAAGTCCGCGATGCGTGTGATGCGGTCGAGCAATTTGGCGAACTGCGGATCGCCCTCGTCATGCGGCAGGAAGCCGGCGTGAAACGTCATTTGCTTCAAACCCAGGTCCGCCGCGATGCGCGCATTGTCCTGGATGTTGCGCCAGTTTTGTTCCCAATGTTCATCCGGCACCACGCCGCCGGTGCGGCGGATCGTTTCCATCGTCGTGTAATCCTCGCCCACCGTGCCGAACATGCCGGAGACGATGCGAATGCCGTTTTGCGCGAACAGCGCGCCGGTCTGGCCCCACACGTCGGGCCGCTCGCGCAAGGGATCGAGCGCAAGTTGCACGCGCGCGATACCGATGGCCTGGAGATGTTCAAGCAACTGCGGCGGCGAGGCCGGCTGCAGCGACCACGAACACACCGCAAGTCGGGAGGAAAGGTTTGTCGGCATAAGCGTCATCAAGGAACACGCAGATGAAGTCACGAATGGGGCGACTTGTCACGAAAACAGAGGAGCAAACTCACGGCGGAGATGTGAAGCCTGTGATCTGCGTCCAGAGCGGTTTAAGTTGAACTGTAGCCGTTGCGCGAACGTGGGGCGGGCGAAGCACGTTGGCGGAAACTTCCCGCCGGTCGGAAAAATCCGGCCACAGTTTTTCTAAAACCGCTAGCCCTCCGTCACAATTTCGTCCGACACGACCAAGCTCGGCTTTTGGTCGTGTGAGGTGTGATAAAAGCGGCTCGTGCAGGGGTATCGCTATCGTCCTCGTCTTCGAAATGTCCCTTAAAAACCGAGGACGAGGAGGGGGGCAATCCTCGTCCGCCCTTCACCCGCTTCGAGTCACACTCGGTCAAGTGACCGCTGGTGAAACCGGCTTGCTATTCTCCAATTTCACGGCCAACAATCTCGCATGTCTTTGCCCGCTGAATCCGTGACTTTGACCGCCGCGCAAGTCATGACGTTGAACCAAAAGCTTTCGGAACTGCGCCACGACATCAACAACCAGCTCTCCCTGGTGGTCGGCGCGGCCGAATTGATCCGGTGTAAACCCGACACGACGCCACGCATGCTCACCACGCTCGCTGCGGCCCCGCAAAAAATTGCCGAGCAGATCCGCCAGTTCTCCGACGAGTTCGAGCAAACCTTCGGCATCACCCGGGAATAGCACGCGTCCACGCCGTGCCACTACGGATCGGTGAAACCGCAAAGAAATATCCTTCTCGAAACCAAGCCCGGCGTTACGGATTTTCGGGCGGCGCATTCGTCGGCAAGCCTTTGGGCGGATTTTTGTCCAGCTTCCCGCGCAAGGGCGCACGCTCGCGGCGCTCCTCGATTTTGCGCAGTTCCTCGGGCTTGCGCGGATTGCGCGGCTTGAACAGTTCGTCGAACTTCGTCTGCTGTTCCGGGTCCAGTTCGCTGCGGATTTTTTCCTTCGTCCCGCGCAGTTCATCCCGCATCTGGGGTGCCACCTGATCCCACAG
>JAYTXL010000338.1:0-26908 GCA_043742955.1 Verrucomicrobiota bacterium
TGAACCACTGCCGAAAAAATCCGTGGGCATCCGCTGCATCCGTGGTTAAACTTTTCTTCAATGGAATACGAAGCTGTCATCGGGTTGGAAACGCACGTCCAACTCAAAACGAAATCCAAGATGTGGTGCGGTTGCGCAAACCAATACGGTTCCGAGCCGAACACCAACGTCTGCCCCGTTTGTTTGGGAATGCCCGGCGTGCTGCCCGTGCCGAATGAAGAGGCGCTGCGCAAAACGGTGCTGACCGGCTATCTCCTGAACTGCGAGATTCCGCGCTACGCGAAGTTCGACCGGAAAAATTATTTTTATCCCGACGCTTCAAAGAATTACCAGCTCACGCAATACGATAAGCCCAGCACGGCGAACGGCTTTGTGGATTTTGAATTCACCGGCAAAGGTTCGGTCAACGGTTTTGGAAAAGTTCGCATCACCCGCGCGCATCTCGAAGAAGACGTCGGCAAGCTCACGCATTTCGACCGCACCAGCGGCGTGGATTTTAACCGCGCCGGGGTGCCGTTGCTCGAAATCGTTTCCGAGCCGGACATCACCAGCGCAGACATGGCCTACGCCTATCTCAACGCGCTCACGGAGATTTTGCACCAAGGCGGCGTGAGCGATTGCGACATGGAAAAGGGCATGGTGCGCTGCGATGTGAACATCAGCGTGCGACCCAAGGGGCAGGCAGAACTGGGCGCGAAAATCGAAATCAAAAACATGAACAGCTTCAGCGGCGCACGTCGCGCGTTAGAGTATGAAATCCCGCGCCAGATCGAAGTCCTGCGCCAGGGTGGCAAGCTGATCCAATCGACGCGGCGGTGGGATGATGTAACGGAAATCACCGAGGAGATGCGCACGAAAGAGCACGCGCACGATTACCGCTACTTCCCCGAGCCAGACCTCATGCCGTTCGTGCCGGACGACGCCTGGCTCGGCGAAGTACGCGCCCGGATGGTGGAGTTGCCACTCGCGCGCAAGCAGCGATTCATCCGCGACTATCAATTGCCCGCGACCGACGCGCAGACGTTTGTGTGGGACGTGCCGCTGGGGGCATATTTCGAGCAGGCCGTCACCGGCGCCAAGAATCCCAAGGCGGTCGCCAACTGGGTGATCAACAATCTCCGCGCGAAAATCACCGAGGCCGGCACGACCCTCGACGCGGTAAAAATCAAGCCGGCCGACATTCGGGAACTGGCGGGGTTGGTGGACGGCGGCCAGATCAGCAGCAGCATTGCGCAGACGGTTTTTGCGGAAATGTTCGCCACGGGCAACTCGCCCACGGGCATCGTGGAGCAAAAGGGCCTCGCACAAGTGAGCGACAGCGGGGCGATTGAACAATTCTGCGATGACGCCATCGCCGCCAGCCCGAACGCCGTGGCGGATTACAAGAGCGGCAAGACTGCGGCGCTGAATTCGCTCAAGGGCCAGGTAATGAAAATGAGTAAGGGCAAGGCCAACCCGGCGCTGGTGGGGAAGGTTCTGGAAGAAAAACTCAAGCGCCAGTAGGCTAGCCGCGCATGGCAACGGAAAAATCCATTCTTACAAAGGCCAACGAAGTCATGGACATCGTCGCCGCCTATTACCCAGCCCCCCGCATCCCGGTGAAGGCGCAGTATCTTGTCGAAGGACTGTTTGCGGAGGGCTCGAAATGATTCCAAAGAGTCTTTCCGAAGTGGCCGAATTGACGGCCCACGGTGAATCGTTTGACCTGAGCTTGAGAAATTTTCGGGATCGCTTCTCTGCCCAGCCGGAGGCGGTGGCGCTCACCGTCGAACCCGTCCGGCTGCGAACGCGGGTGCCGAAGCTGGGGGAGGTGGAAGACGCCTATCTCGCCGCGACGGCGGAATGGCTGGCCCAACGGTATCAATTTGCGTTACCCATCTGGCCGTTGGCCGAGGACCGTCGGCTGCGCCGTCCTTGGTTCGCGTCCGAGCTGGCCTCGCTCCGCGCCGTGCTGCTGCTGGAAAGTCCCGCGCCCTTTCGCGCACGCAACCTCTTCGTGAGCGAGAATGCCCTCAGCCGGGCCTAGAGCCTCCATGATCACCCATATCAAATCAGTTCACTTCGTCGGCATCGGCGGCACGGCCATGGCCTCAGCAGCGGCGGCCATGCAGGAACGCGGTTTCCGCGTCACCGGCTCCGATCAAAACGTCTATCCGCCCATGTCCACGTTTCTGGCCGAGCGGAAGATTCCCTTCGTCTCCGGTTACGCAGAGCAGAACCTGGCCCATAAGCCCGACCTCGTGGTCATCGGCAATGCCATCTCCCGCGGCAACCCCGAGGTGGAAGCCGTGCTCGACCGCCGCCTCCGCTACTGTTCCCTGCCGGAATTGCTGAAGGAATTTTTTATCCGCGGCAAACGCTCAGTCGTCGTCACCGGCACGCATGGCAAGACCACGACCGCTTCGCTGCTCACTTGGGTCTTCGAGCACAACGGGCTGAATCCGTCCTATCTCATCGGCGGCATCCCGAACAACCTCGGCCAGGGCGCGCGGTTTACGGACAGCGAATGGTTTATTATCGAGGGCGACGAATATGACACGGCGTTTTTTGACAAGCGCAGCAAGTTTGTCCATTACCTGCCGGAAGTTGCGATCATCAACAATCTGGAGTTCGACCACGCGGATATCTTCGAGAACCTGGCGGCCATCCAGACCTCGTTCCAAAGGTTCATCAACCTGATCCCGCGCAACGGTCAACTGCTGGCCAACGGCGATGACCCGAACGTCGCGCCCTTGCTGAACGTGACGCATTGTCCCGTGAAACGGTTTGGTCTCGGCGCGGAAAACGCCGTGTCGGCGTTTAACTTAAAATATGGAGCCACGGCCACGGAGTTCGAAATCCCCAGCTTTAAATTTCACCTGAACCTGGTGGGTGAACTCAACGTGCGCAACGCCCTGGCCGTGGTTGCGGGCGCGAAGCATTGCGGACTTTCAAACAAGCAAATCCAGGCCGGATTCGACACCTTCACCGGCATCAAACGACGCATGGAGGTGCGCGGCATCAGCGGCGGTGTGACGGTGGTGGATGATTTTGGCCATCATCCCACGGCGATCCGCGAGACGTTGCGCGCGTTGCGGGTGAAATTTCCCCGGCAAAAAATCTGGGCCCTCTTCGAACCGCGCTCGAACACGACGCGCCGAAACATTTTCCAGGCTGAATTGGTGACCGCCTTCGCGGACGCGGATGCCGTGGTGATCGCCCAAGTGGCGCGCCTCGATCAACTCCCCGCGAACGAGCGGCTCGACCCAGCCCGGCTGCTGGCGGAATTGGAAAAATCCGGCAAGCCAGCCGCCTACCTCGCCGACGCCGACGCCATCGTGGCGCACGTGGGCCAGCAGGCACAGGGAGGCGACGTGGTGTGTGTGTTCAGCAACGGCGGCTTCGGCGGAATCCACGGCAAGCTGCTCGACCGTTTGGGCCGGCGTTGAACGGCCTTGGCCCCCGGCGAGCGGCGAACGGTGGCAGCCGCAGATCAATCAATGGAGGCGTCAATTTTCGTCGCCCGAGCGGCGGTATTCGCGACTGATTTTTCCCGCTCCGCCGCCGTGTTCATGATCCGGCCCTTCACGCGGTCCAAAGACGGGGTCTTTACCAAGCCCAGATATTTGCGCGCGCTCGAAAAATCTTCGCCCATGATTTCAAAACGGGCCAGACTGAGATAGATCTGCTCCCGCTGCCCATCCGTGGTGGCGAGCTTGAGCAAGCGCCGCCAGGCCTGCAAAGCCGGCTCCACGCGGGGCGGCCGGATGACGTAATAGCACTCGGCAATCTCCAGGGCCAGCGGCGCATTCTTGGGGTCGAGCTTAAGCGCTTTTTCATACAGCTCGAGGGCCCGGTCAAACACCTGCGATTCAGTGGCGTGAAAGTGATCCCGGGCATCACGCCGATAAAGAAACACGGTCAGGGCGTATTCCTGATAATAGACCGGCTCGGTGGCATCGAGTTCGATCGCCTCGGCATAACACTGAAAGGCTCGCTTGATTTCGCCAATATGGGCATAGTAGCTCGCCAACTGCCGCCAGGCATCGGGGTCGCGCACGTCAATCCCATGCGCCCGCTCCCATTGCCGGATCAGCCCGTCCTCTTCGTTTAAGTCCGCGCGCAGCGCCCGACTGGACTGCCCGGCCCGGACATGGCCCGGGTTGCGTTGGATGAAATCCCGGTACCTCGCACTCAAGGGCTCAAGCCGCTGTTGAAGGCGGGATTTCATCAGGGCATTCGGCGGTGGGGACAGGCTCTTTCGCCCGGCAATTTCACTGCGAATCCAATACAACACCTCGTTCCGGGCGTTGACATGGGCCAGCAGCAACCGTCGGTACTCCCGCTCTTCCGGGGAATTCGGATCGACGGGCGCCTCGGGAAGGGCGCGCCGGATCGGCCGCGTCTTGAGCGCAAACCATCCGCCGAACACCATGACGAGGGCGAGGGCGATGGCCACCAGCCATTTCCGACGGGCAAAGCCAGACCGTTGGCGACCCAGCTTTACAACGGATTTCTGATTAGGAACGCGCATATTAGAATCGCCACCGCACCGCCCACGCGAACGCGGACGCCGCACTATTTGCCATCGGGATTTGCGGCGGGCACCTTCCCGGCGCCCGCTTTCGCCTTCGCTTCTTTTTCATCCACCAGCCGCAGCAGTTGGGTTCTCAAACCATCGTACATCTTCTGTTTCACGCGGCCCAACTGCTGGCGCGCCTCGTCGAAATGACCGGCGTTCATCTCGAATCGCGCCAGATGCATATAGACCCCTTCCCGCTCCACCTCGTCGTTCGCCACGCTCAACGCGTGCCGCCACGCGGCCATCGCCGCCTCGTACCGCGCCGGCTTGATCCCGTAATAGGTCTGCGCCACGTCGGTCGCCAAGGGAAAATTCTTGGGATCAAGCTTCACCGCCTGGGCGTACAGTTCCAGCGCGCGATCGAACACCTGGGCCTCGTTGATTTTATAAAACTCCTGCGCGTCCTTGCGAAACAGATAGACCGTGGTGCCGAAGTTGTGAAAATAGACCGGTTCCTTGGGATTCAATTCAATCGCCTTGGCGTAATATTCAAACGCCTTCTTCACTTGGCCGCCGTGTCCGTAATAATTGGCCAGATTGTTCCACGCGGCCGGGTTCTTCAGGTCCAATTCACGCGCTTTCTCCCACTCTTGAATGGCAGCCTCTTCTTCATGGATATCATTGAGAAAACTGCCAAAGGCCAGGCGGGCGCGCGCGTGTTCCGGATGCCGCAGCAGAAATTCCTCGTAGGCTTTGCGCACCGGCGCAAAACGCTGCTCAATCCGCAGCGCCATGGTGGCCCCATCAAGACCCGCCCCCTTCTTGGCGAACGCTTCGTTGTCACGAATCCATTTATCCGCTTCCTCCTGGGCGGCGTTATCGTCCGCCAACAGCTTCAAATACTCCTTCTCCACCGGATCATTCGTCGCTGGAACCTTGACCGCGAGGCCGGTGGTTTTCTGGACCAGGTTGCTCACCGCCGAAACCTGGTTCGTGGCCAACAGCACGCCCAGCAGACCCATAAGGAGCTCATTCACGGGATTACCACTACCACCTTGGCCGTTTTATACAATCCTTTTGCCCGGGGTTTTCACCGCCGTTCAGGGCTGTTCGACGGACCGCAGCTGGGTCGTCCGCGACCAGCCGCAGCGCGTTGAGCTCGCCGGATGGATGGGGCATTTTTGCGCGGTGCTCGAGGCCGCGTTGCGGCGGCTGATCCCGCGCGGCGCCGGACCCAGCCACGGTCCGGGGCAGTGCGCGGAGGCGCCCTTTCACCGCTTGAATAACGTGCTCTTGCCGTTAATCTTGCGGCAATGTTTTCGCCCGCCCGGACATTTTGGAACTGCTGGGAGACTCCCCTGCCCGCGTTGCTGGCGGGAATAAGTTTGGCGCTCGCAGTCGCCCAGAATGTCAGTGCCCAAACGCACGCCACCAACTCCGCCGCCGAACTTTCCCTGAAGAAACTGCAGGCCGCCCCCGGCCTCAAGGTTGAATTGTTCGCCGCCGAACCGCTGCTCGAGAATCCCGTTAGCTTCAGCATTGATGCGCGCGGACGCTTTTTCATCGCCGAAACCCACCGGTGGGACATCTCCATCTTCGACATCACCAAGGATCTGCCCTGGCTGCTCAACGACCTCTCGTTTCGCACGGTGGAGCAGCGCACCGAGTTTCTCGCGCGCCAGTTTGCCACCAACCTCACGTTGCTCACCCGCGATTCGGAACTGATCCGCCTGGTCGAAGATCGCGCCGGCACGGGCCGTGCGGACACCTCGAATGTTTTTGCCGACGGCTTCAACGCGATTCCCTCCGGCGTGGCCGCCGGCATCCTGGCGCACCACGGCGAGGTGTGGTTCACCTGCATTCCCGATTTGTGGCGGGTGAAAAGTCTCGAGACCTCCCCCGCGGCTCCGGCCTCGCCCAACTCAAAGCCCCAGCCCAGAAAAGAAAAACTCATCAGCGGCCTCGGCGTCCACATCGGCGTTTCAGGCCACGATGCCCATGGCGTCATCCCCGGCCCGGACGGCCGGCTCTACTTCAGCGTGGGGGACCGCGGCTTCGCGCCGCCGGACGACATTCGCGGGTTCGGTTTCACCCGCGCCTTTCTCAAACGCACGCTGCCCGACACCGGCGCCGTCTTCCGCTGCCACCCGGATGGCTCGGAGTTCGAGGTTTTCTGCCTCGGCCTGCGCAACCCGCAGGAACTGGCTTTCGACAACTTTGGCAACCTCTTCACGGTGGACAACGACACCGCCGGCCCGGATGACTCACGACTGCTCCACCTTGTGGAAGGCGGCGACTACGGCTGGCGTTGCTCGTATCAGCACATGAAAAACTTCGGCCCGTGGTGCGAAGAAAACCTGTGGCGCGGCGGGATTGACGACGTGCTGCCGCCCGCCGGCATGGTGGCGCAGGGACCGGCGGGCTTCGCGTTTTATCCCGGCACGGGGCTCCCGGCATCGTATCAGGGCAAGTTCCTGATCTGTGATTTCCCGGGCGGCGTGTGGAGCTTCAGCGTGAAGCCGCGCGGCGCGTCGTTCGAGGTCGCGGGCCGCGAGAAATTCCTCTGGAATTGTTTGCCCACCGACGTGGCCTTCGGCCCCGACGGCGCGGTCTATGTCTCCGACTGGGTTGAAGGCTGGGGCCAGACCCACAAAGGGCGGCTCTACCGCATCAGCGATCCGGCCCAGGCAGGAAGCGCACTCCGGGCGGAGGTGAAGAGATTGTTGGCGGAGGGAATGGAAAAGCGGAGTGCGACAGAACTTGGAAAATTGCTTGGCCACCAAGACCAGCGCGTTCGCTTGGAATCGCAATGGGAATTAGTCAAACGGCGAGCGGTAAAGAATCTGGAGAATGCCGCCCGGCAAACCAATTCAGCCCTGGCGCGGCTGCATGGATTATGGGGCTTGGACCAGCTCAACGCGGGTGAACTGCGTGGGCTCGGCCACCTGACCGGCGATCAGGATGAACAAATCCGCAGCCTGATCTGCGCGGTCCTCGGGAAGCAAGAGTCAGCCGCCAGCGAGGCGTTGCTGATCACCTCCTTGAGTGATCGCAGCAGCCGGGTGCAAGCGGCGGCCGCCATTGGTTTGGCGCGCCGGCGCGCCTTGGCCGACCGCCCGGCCGCGGCCACCGCGCTGCTGCACTGCCTGGAAGAAAATGCCGATCGCGACCCATTTCTCACTCATGCCGGCGTGCTGATGCTGGTCAACATCGGCGACCCGAACCTGATCCAGCGCGCCGCGATCAACCCTTCACCCGCCGTGCGCCACGCCGCGTTGCTTGCGATGCGCCGGCTCGAAATGCCAGAGATTGTTCGTTTCCTCAATGACCCCGAGCCACGCCTGAAATACGAGGCCGCCCGCGCCATCAATGACATCCCCATTGAGGCCGCGCTGCCGGAGCTTGCGCTGTTTGTCGGCAAAGTGGATTGCCCCACCAATCTTATGTCGCGCGCCATCAACGCGTGCTTCCGCCTCGGCACCGAGCGTCACGCAAAAATGCTGGGCGGCTTCGCCAACCGCGCCGATGTGCCAGAAACCTTCCGCGCCCGCGCCCTCGATGCGCTAGGCAATTGGCGGGTCGAACAGGCCACGCCCGGTCACGTGCCGGTCTCGCCGGAGCGCGACCCGCGTCACGGCGCGACACCCACCGTGAACCCGGAGAACTGGCCCGGCTGGTTCGATGGCGTGGTTGGGTTGTGGCGTCCCTTGCCGCCGCGCCACGAGCAGGCCGCCAAGCGCGCCTTCCTCGCCGTCGGCAGCACTCTGATGGTTGGGAAATCCGAGCGCGTGCAACTCGCGGTCATTCATACCGCCGTCAAACTGAAGGCCAAGGAGGCCACCCACGGGCTGTTCGAAAAGTTTCGGGACACCAATACGACTGCGGTGGTGCGCCGCGAAATACCCGCCGCACTGGCCGCGTTGAATTACGCGCAGACCGGCGAGGCCGTGGCCCTCGCGCTGGCCGACCAGGACGTGACCGTGCGCCAAGCCGGGGTCGCGTTGCTGGATCGCGTGACCGTGCCGGACACCGCGACCGTCCTCGCCAATCTGCTCGCCACCGAAGCTAACGTGCGTTTCGCTCAAACCGCCTTCGCCACGCTCGGTCGCCTGCAGGATGCGAAGAGTGACGAGGTGCTCGCGCACTGGCTGGAGAAAATGCGGGCAGGCCAACTGCGCGTTGAGCTTCACCTGGATGTGCTCCAGGCCGCAGCGGGACACACGAATCGTCACCTCGTCGAATCGTTGAATCAGTATCAAGCGGGCTTGGCCAAAGGCGATCCAATGGCTCTTTTCCGGCCAATGCTTGCGGGGGGCGACGCGGCCGTGGGTAAAACGATTTTCCACGAGCACCCGGTGGCGGCGTGCCTGCGCTGTCATGCAATCGGCGGCGCGGGCGGCACGGTGGGGCCGGATCTGGCGGGCGTCGCCATGCGGCAAAAGCGCGAGTATTTGCTGGAGTCCATGCTGTTCCCGAACAAACAGATCGCTGCGGAATTTGAAACCACGATCGTTACCTTGAAGAGCGGCGCGAATCACGCGGGCATCGTGAAAAATGAAACCGAAAGCGAGCTGGTGCTCCACTCGCCGGAGGATGGACTTTTGAAATTGAAGAAATCAGAAATCCAGAAGCGGCAGCGCGGTCTGTCCGCGATGCCGGAAGGACTGGACAAACTTCTTACCCCCCAGGAA
Source organism: Verrucomicrobiota bacterium (assembly GCA_043742955.1). Taxonomy (GTDB): domain Bacteria; phylum Verrucomicrobiota; class Verrucomicrobiia; order Limisphaerales; family JAYTXL01; genus JAYTXL01. The sequence goes on from JAYTXL010000338.1 coordinate 9,193, forward strand.
TTGCGGGATCTCGTGGAATACCTGGCGAGTTTGAAGTGATGGCGAGGTCGGATGTGATCACTAGAGCAACGGTGTGCGCGAGCGCGGAGCGTCTTGGAGTGCGGTGCTCCCGCGCCGCGGTGTTGCGTTGGTGATGAAATAAACGCCACCCGAATCGAGAGAACACGCTCCAACCAAAAAGCGCCGGAGCACCGGCGCAGTCCACAACCTGGCGGAGACATGAAGCGCTCTGGCACGTGAGCTGCGCGAATCCAACGGTGGAACCCACACTAAATCCGCAGAAACTTCTCGGCGGCGAAATCGGCGAACCGCAGCCCGTGCGGGGTGAGTTGAAAGCCTTCGGCATCCGCCAGACCAAAACCATGGGCCACGAGCTCGTTGATTTCCGCCGACCATTCCCCGCGCAGATCGTAGCCGGTGGTTTGGGTGAACTGTCCGAACGGCCAGCCGGCGTTCATGCGCAACCCGAACGCAGCGATTTCTCCCGCGCGCCGCAACGGCGGGAGTTCCTCGGTTATTTCGATGGCGCGCTGACCCCGTTCCAGTTGCTCGCAATAAAGCTGCGTGTTGGCCCAATTCTTCGTACGCACCCCGCGCACATAGCTCGTCGCACTGGGCCCGAGGCCGTAGCAGGAACCGCCCCGCCAGTAATTGATGTTATGCTGACTGGCAAAGGTGGGGATGGCGGAGTTGAGAGTTGAAAGTTGAGAGTTGAGCCGCGCGTTGCGGGCGAAGTTCGCCACTTCGTATTGGTGAAAGCCGTGTTGCGCGGTGCACTGGATGAGTTCCTCATACAGGTCGCAGGCGAACCCTTCGTCCACGGCGAACTCACCCGCCTGGAGTTGGGCGTAGAGCGCGGTGTCCTCCTCGTAAATCACCTCGTAACTGGAGAGATGTTCGCTGCCGAGCGCGATGGCCTCGCGGAGCGTCTCGCGCCAGATTGCCATGGTCTGACCGGGGATGGCGAACATGAGATCCACGTTGATATTGTCGAAGCCGGCGGCCCGCAGGATATCGAATGACTTGAAAACCTGCGCGCGGCTGTGAATGCGGCCCAGGCGTTCCAGTAATTTTTCGTCGAGCGATTGCACGCCCATCGAGATACGATTCACGCCGTGGTCGCGAAGCAATTTGGCCTTATCGGGCGAGACGGTCGCGGGATTGCATTCGACGGTCCACTCTTCAGCACCGAGGAAGTTGCACCGCGCCATGGCCGCAAGGATTTCCTCCCACTGCCGCACATTTAGCAGTGACGGGGTGCCCCCGCCGAAGAAAACCGTGCGCGGGCGCACGTCCGACGACACGAGTTCCATTTCCCGGATCAGGGCAGCGACGTAGCGATGGACCAGATCGCCACCTGGAGGCGCCGAATAGAAAGCGCAATACTCGCATTTGTGCGCACAAAACGGCACGTGCACGTAGAGGCTGGTGACCGGTGGCTGGATCGGAATCGACACCCCGCAAACTTAGCTGTTGACCGGCCGACACAGAAGGAAAAACTCCGGATCGGCGGGGGGAGGATCCCGACGTGCCGATCCCGCGAATCAGGCCAACACGCGTTGGACGTTTTGAGCCTTCAACCCCTTGCTGCTTTCGATCAATTCAAAGCTCACGGTTTCGCCTTCGACCAAGGTTTTGAAACCGGGACCGGCAATCTCGGTGTGATGGACGAAGATATCCTGGCCGGAATCCTGGGCGATGAAGCCGAAGCCCTTTTTATTGTCGAACCATTTTACTTTGCCACTGGCCATACTTTGCTCGATTGCTGATTTGAATCAGCTAAGAACCTCGGTCCAAACGGGTCAAGCCTTTGTTTGGTGCCCAACCGCCCAGCCGCGCGTCTCCGGGAGAAATTATTTCAAATACCGACGCGGAATCTCCGCCCCAGCCACGTAACTCAGCTTCGCAAACTTGCACATCTGGTAAACATTGATGCGAAAATCCGGACACGTGCTGACCAGACAATAGGCATCCGTCGGCGTGAATCCATATTCGGTGATCAACCAGTCCATCAAGTTTAAGGTCGCGGTTTCCACGGCGGTCTCCAAAGGTCGCGCGGCGTGAATCGACACGATGGAATCCGGCTTTTCGATCCGCATCCACGGAATGCGTTTGCCTTTGATCAGTTCGAGGCGCAGGCGCACGGTGGCGTTGGTTTCCGCCGCCGTGCCCACAAATTCCGTGTCGCCCTGGCTGGCGTGAACGTCGCCCAGAGAGAACAAGGCGCCGGGATGGAATACCGGCAGGAAAATGCGGTTCCCGGGTGCGACGTCGCGGATGTCAAGATTGCCACCCCATTCGCCCTGGCCATCGATGCTGGTCGCCACCTCGCGATCCGGCGCGACGCCCAGCGTGCCGATGAACGGCGTCAACGGCCAGGTGATGCGCTCGTTGAAATGCAAGGTGCCATCGCGCAGCGTCCCGCTGGGGCCGGGGGTGTGCTTGAAAATCTTCGTCGTATATGCAGCCGATAACTCCGGCCAGCGCGTCGATTCACCCAGCGGACCCCGCCGCGGCCCGAGCGCGATCCAGGAAAAATCGTTCACCAAAACATCCTCCACGCTGATGACCAGCGTGTCGCCCCGCTCCGCCCCCTCGAGCCAGACCGGTCCGGCCAGGGGATTGGCCTGCGGCGGCGAACGATCGAACCCCGGGCGGCGGGCGGGAATGGCCAGATCGGCGGGGGTTTTGAAATAGCCAGTGCTGGCGTCCCAAGTTTCGATCTCAAAACTTTCGCCCGACTGCACGCGCAGGAGGGGTTCGTCGCGCCCGTCGAAAGCGTATTTGAGGGCTTGGTCGCGGGGGATGCGTTGCATAAGGGATTCTTGCGAGGGTCGGTTCACATCGGTATGTGCGCCACCTCCATACCGACAATCAGATAAACGATGAGGCCAAAATAGAGCGCGCCCATGAGCCGGCGTTGCGTCGGGGTGACTTCAAAATAGCGGATTTCCTCCTCGGATTTCTTGCGAAACAAGGAAAACAGGCGCGGCAAGGAAGTGATGAAAATGAGCAGCAAAATGAAATTAAACTGCGTGACCATCAGGAATCCGATGACCACGATGCCCACGATCCAGAGCCAGGGAGACAAAGCCGAGACGATCCGCCCGCCATCCAGAAAACCGACCGGTGCCAGATTGAACAGGTTCAGCAGGAAACCGACATAGGCCAGCGCACTGAACAGGGGATTCCCCGTGGCCAGATAAATGCCGTAGCAGGCCGCCGCCCCCGCCGTGCCGAGCAAGGGACCACCAATGCCCACCTGCGCCTCAATCCACGCATTGCGGGGCGCCTCCTTCAAGGCGATGAAGGCCCCAAAGAAAGGAATGAACACGGGGGCGCCCACTTTCAATCCAATGCGCCGGGCCGCCAGCAGATGGCCGCACTCATGGATAAAAATCAACAGGACAAAACCCACCGCAAACTTCCAGCCCCAGGACATCGCGTAGACCCAGATGGTGATCGCCATCGAGCCGCCGGTTTTCAGGAGCATCGGGAAAAACTTGAGCACCGGCCAGAGGAGGCCCTTGAACTTGGAAAGCAGCACACCGACGACGGCCAGCGGGCCGAGGGCTTTTTTTATTTTTTCCCAGCCGCCCGCTTTCGGAGGCGCCGAATCCTCGCGGGGCCGGGCGAAGGTGTCCGGCAGCGGTGGGCTCACCGCGGAGGCCGGCGGGGCGAGGACCGGCGGCAGTGGCGAACCCGGCAATTTGGGCGGCAATCGCGGTGGTGCTTCTTCGTCCATGCGCCGGAAGTTTCGGCTATTTATTTTCCCAGGTCAATTGAATGCCATGGGCCGTTAGTCCCGCGTTATGGCTTTCAGACGGTCTTCGAGCAGCGCGCGCAGTGTTTCCCGTTCGGCCTCCGTCGCTTTGCGTGGAATCCGAACTGGCTCGCCAAAAACAAGCTCGCACCGCGCGAACGGCAGGGGCAGTTGAAAGCCATCCCAGCTGCGCAGCGATTTCTTCCATGACGTGTGGTACGAAACCGGCACCACTGCCCGGCCGGTCAATTGCGCCAGTGTCACCACGCCGGGCTGAACCAGATAGCGGGGACCACGCGGGCCGTCGGGCGTGATGGCGACATCACAGCCGCGCTCCATGCAGGAAGTCAGTTCGAGCAAGGCCTGCGCCCCCCGGCGGCTCGACGAGCCGCGCACCGCTTCGGCCCCAAAAAGTTCGACCACGCGCGCCAGAATGCCGCCATCCTTGCTGGCGCTGACCAACCCCGCCAGGCGGCGCGACGGTTGGCGGGCTTGCACAAAATCACGGTAGAGGATCAGCGACAACGCGAGGCGATTATGCCACATGCACCAGATCACCGGCTCCGGTGGCGCGCCCATGAACATTCCCGAGTCATCCCGCACGGTCATGCGCAAGGTCGCGGCCACCGTGTTTCCCACCAGGCAGATCAAGCGGGCCGCCAGCCGGCCGTGCCATTTCACGGGTTGCGGCACCACGACACCCGAGGATTTTACGGCGGCGGGAGGCATCACTCACCTTTCTTCAAACTGGCCCGCACCAGGTCTTCCACGCCCGCCTGAGCGCCCAGCATTACCAGGGCCGCGCGCACCGACTCCTGCGCCTCGGGTTGCTTGAAGCCCAGTGCGATCAAAGCCAGCACCGCATCGTTGACTTTTTGATCCTCCGCCGACAGCGCCCGCTGCGAGCTGCTGGCCTCCCAGCCGCCCACCACGCCGATCTTGTCCTTCAATTCCACCACGATGCGCTCGGCGGTCTTCTTGCCGATGCCGGAAATGCGCGAGAGCGCCTTCACATCGCCCGTGGCCACGGCGCCCCGGAAGGCGGTGGGGTTCATGCCGCTCAGGACATTGAGCGCGGACTTGGGACCGATGCCGCTGACGTTATGAATGAGCAGTCGGAACAAGTCGCGCTCCGCCCCCGTCATGAAACCATAAAGAACATGGGCATCCTCGCGCACCACCAGATGGGTCAGGAGCTTCAATTCGCCGCCCGGGGCCGGGAGTTTGTCAAAGGAGGAAAGGGGGATGAGCACCTCGTAACCAATGCCCTGCACCGCCACGACGATTTGCGTCGGCAGGGCCTCGATCAATTTGCCATGGAGAAAAGTAATCATTGTTATTGGGTGGCTAAATTCTTTTCGGCGCACTCAGGCTGAAGCGCCCCTTCTCCTGCGCGTGGGTCAGCGCCAGGGCCAACGCGTCGGCGGCGTCGGGGGCGGGCAGTTCCGCCAGGCACAACATGCGCTGCACCATTTTGGCAACGGCGATTTTCTGCGCCGCCCCGTAGCCCACAATCGCCTGTTTCACTTTGCGCGGCGCCACCTCGTAAATCTCCAGGCCCGCTTCCGCCACCGCCACCAGCGCCGCCCCGCGCGCTTCGCCCATGATCAAAGCCGTTTGCAGATTTTGGGCGAAGAAAAGTCCTTCGATCACGCACACGGTCGGGTGGTGTTGCTGCATCACCCCGCGCAATGTTTGGGCGATTTTTAACAGGCAACGCGAATGTTCCCAGTGGGCGGGACAGGCAATGGTGCCGTGCGCCAAAGTCTGCGGATGGGGCTTGGCCAGCCGAATCACGCCAAAACCCGTGCCCCGCAAAGACGGGTCGATCCCGATGATCACCGCTGGCGCCCGGGGGGCCGGCAAATTTCCGGGGACAACCTCCGCCGCAGCAACGCGCTTGACCCGGCGGGTCCGGCTCTTCATTTGCTCAAATTGTTGCAGCGTGATACCCACGCCCGGCAGTGTGCCAAACGCCACCGGCTTTCAAAGCAGAAAACCCGGCGCTACCGCCGGCGCTGCCGGACCGATCGAAAGATCCGCAGGATCCCATGGTCCAAACGACCGCCCAGATGTTCCCGCACCCCCGCGAGATTGCCCCACCCAAACCGGGTGAAAGCATTGGCGATCTCAACCTGCTCCCCCGCCGAAAGCAACGGGTCTAAATCAATCGTCTCGCCCGCTTCCGCCGCCGTCGCCAGATGCGAGCAAATCGTGCCGGTGGTCAGGCCGCGCTGCCGGGCAATCTCCGCCAAACTCTTGCCTTCACGGAAACGCTTCAGCGACTCGCGCGTCGTGTCATTCAGGCGGGAGCGGGACGGGAGCGACGACGGGGAAACAAAGGAATCGTCGGCGAATATCTGCCGGGCATTCGTGGCCAGATGGCCGGCGATCTCGTCGAGGAAAGCCGCCCCAAACTCGCGAAGCTTCTTTTCCCCCACGCCACTGATGCGCGCGAACTCCGCCTCGCCCGCCGGATAGTTCCGGGCCATCTGCCGGAGCGAGACGTCCGAAAAAACGATGTAGGGCGGCACGCCCCGTTCGTCCGCGAGCCGCTTGCGCCGGGCGCGCAGCCGCTCGAACAGCGTTTCATCGCAGGCAATTTCACCGGCGTGAGCAAGCTCCTTGATCGGCGCGGTGATGGGTCGGGTCAACTGAATGGCCCGGCGCTGCTTCAGAAAATCACGGCCTTCAGCGGTGAGCTGGAGGACGGGAAACTTGTCTGCCGTTTGCCCCAGAAAGCCCAGGCGCACGAGTTCGCGCCCAATGGCGGCCCACTCGGCGCGCCCCAGATCCCGGCCAATGCCGTACGTGGAGAGTTGCGTGTGGCCCCACCGCCGGACCTTCTCCGTATCCGCGCCGGTCAGCACCTCGATGAGATGATTCAATCCCACCCCAAAGCCGCTTTGCTCGCGCACCCGAAAAACACAGGAAAGAAATTTCTGCGCCAGCACGGTGCCATCATACGTGGCGCGCGGCGAAAGACAGTTATCACACCCGCCACAGTTGGTCTCCGGAAACTCCTCGCCGAAATAGTCGAGGAGCGACGCGCGGCGGCATTCGGAAATCTCCGCGTAATGCACCATCTGTTGCAGCTGCTCGCGGGCGATCTGCTGCTCGCGTGGATCGGTCTTTTCGTCAATGAACCCGGTTTGTTTCACCACATCGCCGGCGCTGAAGAGCAGCAGGCATTCGCCCGGCAAGCCGTCGCGGCCCGCTCGTCCCGTTTCCTGGTAATAGCCTTCCACGTTTTTCGGCAGGTCGTGGTGGATGACGAAGCGCACGTTGGGCTTATTGATCCCCATGCCGAACGCGATGGTCGCGCACACAACCCGTATTTCGTCGCGGAGGAAAAGCTCCTGGTTCGTCGAACGTTCCGACGGCGTGAGACCCGCGTGATAAGCGCGGGCCGGCACCCCGTCTTCATTCAGCTTGAGCGCCACGCTCTCGCAGGTCTTGCGCGACTGGCAATACACAATGCCACTCTCCTTCGGCCGCGCGCGAACGTAGTCAAGCACCTGATCGTAGGCCCCGCTCTTGGCGTGAACCCGATAAGTGAGGTTGGGACGGTTAAAGCTGGCGACACAAATCCGCGGGTCGCGCAGCTGCAATTGCTTCACGATGTCGCCCCGCACGCGCTCCGTGGCGGTGGCGGTGAGCGCCATGAACGGGACTTGGGGAAACCGCTCGCGCAGAGCGGCGATCTGCCGGTACTCCGGTCGAAAATCGTGACCCCATTCGCTGATGCAATGAGCCTCGTCAATCGCGAACAGATTCACACTCCACCGCTGCAGGTCCTCCAGAAAGCCCGACAACATCAGCCGTTCCGGGGCGACATAGAGCAGGCGATACTCGCCCTGGTGCAACCCGCGCAGGCGGGGACGCGACGCGCCGGCGGCGAGCGAAGAGTTCAGAAACGTGGCCGGCACGCCGCTGGCCTGAAGCGAATCCACCTGGTCTTTCATCAACGCGATCAGGGGCGAAATCACCACGGTCAGCCCGGGTCGCACCAGGGCGGGCAATTGGAAGCACAGCGATTTGCCCCCGCCGGTCGGCAATAGCGCAAACACATCCCGGCCCGCCAACGCATCGCGAATGATTTCCTCCTGCAACGGGCGGAAGGAGCTGAAGCCAAAGTATTGCTTTAGGGCAGGCAGAAGGGGCATGTGGTTGGCGTTCATTTTTGTCCGAAACGAGACGAGCGTTAACGCATCCGCGGGCGGTGTCGAGCGCGAATCAACCCGTCAGAATTCAACCCGCCCGCAGGACCAGCTTCGCCGGCGCGTCGTTCTTGGATGGGTTGATGAGCCGGCGGAGGGAGCTCGCACCGGATTGCTTGCTAACGGGTCCGGTTCGTCAGGGAGACGTCCGGGCCGGACGGCAAAATCGGCACCCCAAAGCCGGGCGGCAGCGGGGGGAGTTTGGTCACGAGCGTGCGCCACGTTTCCCGCTCGCTGGGCGTCATCGCCTGCCAGCGCTCGGCGTTTTTTAGGAATTGAATTTGCTGTTCCGGGGTCATGTTGGCGAACTTCCGAAAAGAGTCGATGCACACCTGGCGTTGAACCGACGGCAGTTTTTCAAATTCCTGCAAGGTCTGCTCCATCTGGTGACGCTCTGCTTCCGAGAGGGTGCCCAAGGTTTTGGTCTTTTCCTTTTCGCTGAGTTCAAAGAATTGATGAAAATTGTCCACCATCCGCTGGCGTTGCGGTTGGGGCAGGGCGTGCCACTTGGCGAGGTCTTGTTCAAACTTGTTCCGCCAGGCCAGCGGCATGCTCTCCGGCAAACCCTTCTTCGACGCGGCGGGGCCGGCCTCCACATGGATGACATAGCCGACGATCATCTCGTGCTCCAACACCTCTTTCTGCAGGTCGGCCGGCAGCTTGTCCCAAAGCACCAGGCGTTCCTCCACCAGTTTCCGGTCGCGCTCGGGAATTTTGGCCAGACGCTCGACCCGGTTGGTGACCGCCACGTCCATCAACGGCCGGAGATACCACCGGAGGTCGGTCACCCGCAGGCGGAGCTCACGCTCCTCCGGAGTCAGGGCGTCATACTCCTTCAACCGGTCCATCAGAAATTTTCGCATATGCTCCGGCTTCTCGGCGAGTTCCTGCACCCGTTCGGCGGGACCTAAGGCGAGCAACTGGCGGAAATAATCCATGGGCGCCCCTTTATGGCGGTGGGACAAACCCGAGGAGGGCGTCCGCAGAACCGGCGGCCCTTTCGGCGTGTCGCCAGTGGCGGGTGGCGTCTGGGAAAAAGCGCGCCCTCCCAGCTCGGCAAATAGAACCAGACCGACTAAGAATCGCCGGGCGGACATGGGCGCTGAAAGCTTCATTTGAGCGCGGCCAACAGTTCCAAATCGGCGGTCTGGGGCGACTGGCTCAAACGACTGATGGCATCGAAGTTTTTTAACATTTCCATGGTCGGCACCCGGGCCACGCCGCGCAAAGCGGCAATATTTTTTGCAAACTCGGCGCGGTGGGAAACCTGGTGCTGCCAATAGCCCAACAACCCGGTGCAGAGCACCAACCCGGCCAGCGCCATGCGCGGTGCCAATTGCAGCCAACCGATTCGACGCCACCAACCACGGGCCACTGGCCGGGTGGATGTGCCTGCCTCAGCATCCAGCGCGAGAAGGACTTGCGCTGTAAAATTGGAGCTGATCGGGACCGAGGGCAACTGTTCAAGGAGCCGGTTCAGCCCCACTTCTTCCTCCCAAGCTGACTTCAGCTCCGGGCGGGCCGCCAAGTAAACTTGCAAACGGGACTCCTCCTCCACGGTCAGCCCCCGCCGTGACACCGTTTCCAAGAACTCGCTGTAAACCGGGTCTTTCATTTTGTTCCTGCTAGGTTAAAACCGTGTTTCGGGTAAAGTTTCATTCAATCCGTGCTCTCCTGCCATACCCCCGTGCGCAAATAGGGCTTAAGTTTTCGCTTCATCGTTTCCCGACCGCGATGGATCAGGGACTTGGTGGCGGACAGGGAACAACCGAGCAACCGGGCGATTTCTTCGTAGGGCATTTCCTCCTCGCGATGAAGCAGGATGGCGCTGCGTTGGTTCTCGGGCAGGTCGCTCAATGCCTGCTGAATTTTTTGTTCCAGCTCCCCATGCAGCAACGCGTCCGGCGGTGAAAAATTTCGGGCGTCCTCAAACTGTCGCAGCGGCTGGTCCTCGTTCTCGGGGTGGGCCAGGTCCAGGGATTCCGCCGGATGCCGCGAGCGCCGCCGGATCTCATTGAGGCAAAGATTACGCGCAATGGTGAACAGCCAGGTGGAAAATTTGGCGGATACCTCATAACGATGCGCCGATTTAAAGACCTGCACAAACACGTTCTGGGCGAGATCCTCCGCCTCCGTGGCATCCGGCAACGTCCGATAAACCAGGTTCATCACCGGCTGACGGTATTTATCCACCAACACCTCGAAGGCAGCCCGATCGCCACGCTTCACGCGGAGCATCAGGAGCGCATCGGGATCTGGGATCGCGGACATTGCAGGCAACCTAAGTTAAAACCGGCGCCAAGACAAGGTTGCACTGACAGGTTGCACTGCGCAGGCCCACCGGCTGGAATCTGTCGCGGCTGGAATCTTGCGTTCCGCTGGATTACCCGACAAAGTTCCGCACACATGCCGACCTTACTGGAGAAAATCGAAGCGAACGCAGCCAAACGGCTGGTGTTGCCACCGAACCGGCTACCAGCGCAGGAATTGGGGCGGTACAAGACTTTCCTTAAGGTCGAGACCCATCGCCTGAAAATCTTGCACCGGGGCGGGACGGGGGGGCGGGAGCTTTGCCAGGCCCGCGCGGCGGTGTTGGACGTGTTGCTCCGCCATATTCTCGACGCCGTCAAACAGTATACGGTGTTGCCCCCCAAAACATCCCCCTTGCAACTGGCGCTGGTCGCGATCGGTGGCTATGGCCGGGGCGAATTGAACCCCCACAGCGACATCGACATCATGTTGCTGCATGATGCGGACACCCCGCAGCTCAACCGGGGCAAATCCCACCCCTTTCTGGAGGCGCTGGTGCAACCCGGCGGGCTGATCTATACGCTCTTCGACATCGGCCTCAAACTGGGGCACTCCGTGCGCACGGTGGACGACTGCGTGCGCGTGGCCAACAGCGACATGCAGTCCAAGACCTCCCTCATCGAAGCGCGGTTGATCACCGGCGACGCCTCCATTTTTGACCACATGCAAATGCTGGTGCTCGCCAAATGTGTCCGCGAGCATGAAGACGAATATATCGCCGCCCGCGTCGCCGACCAGGCCATGCGGCGGGCCAAGTTCGGCAATTCCGCCTGTATGCAGGAGCCCAATATCAAGAACGGTTGCGGCGGCTTGCGCGACTTCCAGAATCTGATCTGGATGGCGTATTTCAAATACCGCACCCGCACGCTGGCCGAATTGGAGCAGCGCGAAATGATCAGCAAAGCCGAGCGCAAGCAGTTGGAGGCCGCCTACGACTTTTTGCTCCGCACCCGCAACGAATTACACTACCATGTGAACCGCTCCGGAGACGTGCTCTCCAAAGCAGTCCAGCCTTCCGTGGCCCACAACCTCGGTTATACCGACCGGTCGCCCAGCCAGCGGCTGGAGAAGTTCATGCGGGATTTTTACATTCATTCCCGGCGCATCGACCTGATCACCCGCACCGTCGAACAGCGGTTGGCGCTGCTGCCGCCAACCCGGCGTCTGCCCTCCTTTCGCGACCTCCTGCGCCGAAGCCGTCCGCCCGTGGCGGAACAGCTGGTCGATGGTTTCAGGTTCGTGGCGGGCGAAATCTGCGCCGACTCGAAACGGGTGTTCCGCGACCAGCCGCGCCGGTTGATGCGGGTTTTTCTGCACACCCAGCAACGCGGGCTCAAACTGCACCCCGATCTGGCCCAGATGATTCGCAACTCCCTGCCGCTCGTGAATGGGGAGTTTCTCCGCGACCCCCATGTGCACGAAACTTTCCTCGAAATCCTGAACCAGCGCGGCAATGTGGCGCCGGTGTTGCGGGTCATGCATGAAGTTGATTTTCTGGGAAAATACATCCCTGAGTTCGGGGAATTGACCTGCCTGGTGCAACACGAATTCTATCACCAGTATTCCGCCGATGAACACACCCTGATCTGCCTGCAAAAACTGGATCAAATCTGGGGCGCGACCACGCTGCCCGCGGCCGCGTACGCGGATTTATTCTTCAAACTGGAGCGCCCTTTCATCCTTTACCTCGCCCTGTTGTTGCATGACGCCGGCAAAGCGGACCCCACCGGCAAACACGCCCAGATCGGCAGCCGCCTCGCCTTACGCGTGGCCAAACGCCTCCGCCTCGACACCAGCACCACCGAAACCCTGCGCCTCGTGATCGAGCATCACCTGGTCATGACCCAGATCTCGCAACGCCGGGATTTGGACGACCCCGCCGTCATCCGCAACTTCGCGGCGCTCATCCGCACCCCCGAAAATCTCGCCCTGCTCACCCTGCACAGCTTCGCCGATTCACTGGGCACCAGCGAGAAGCTGTGGAACGGCTTCAAGGACTCCCTGCTCTGGTCGCTCTACCGGAAGACGCTCGAGCTGCTCAGCGGCAGCACCGCCCACCGGCACGCGGAGGAGGAACAGCGCGAGCAATTGGCGGACGAGGTGCGGCGGCTCCTGCCCGGGTCTTTCGATGAGGACGAACTCAAGGCGCATTTCACCCATCTGCCGCCCCGCTACTTTCTGATTCACCCGGCCCGGGAAATCGCGGCGGATCTCGCCCTGGCCCATCGCTTCATCGCCGTGCAGCTATCGGTGGAGGCGGAGGAGGAGGCGCTCGAACCCGTCGTGGCGTGGAACGATGAGAAGGATCGCGGCTATACCTCGGTTAAGATCTGCACGTGGGACCGCGCCGGGTTATTCAGCAAGATCGCGGGCTCGTTGACCGCCGCCGGGCTGAACATTTTGAGCGCCCAGATTTTCACCCGCACCGACGGAATCATCCTGGATACTTTTTTTGTCACCGATGCCAAAACCGGTCTGCTCGCCAAAAAAGAGGAGCGCGAAAAATTCGAAACCTGCCTGGGCAAAGCTTTGGTCGGCCAGGTCGATTTCGCGCCGCTCATTGCCCGGCAGAAAAACAACACACCCTTCTACCAATCGGTGGAGGGCGAACGCATCCCGACCGTGGTTCGCTTCGACAACGACATCTCCGACACGCGCACCGTGCTGGACGTCGAGACGGAGGACCGGGTGGGCTTGTTGTGTACCATCTCCCAAGCGTTGAGCGAGGTGGGGCTGGACATCGCGGTGGCCAAAATCAGCACGGAAAAGGGCGCCGCCATCGACAGCTTTTATCTCACTGAATTGGACGGCAGCAAGGTCCGTTCGTTCGAACGTCAAAAAGCGGTGGAACGTAAGCTGCGCGCCGCGTTTGCGCGACTGGACCTCGCTTGACGTGGACTAAGCCCCGCCCTCAAGGACGACCATGGCGGTCGCCAGGTGCTGGGTATGGCTGAGGGTCAAATGCAGTTTGCGGCCGCCCCGCTGCTGGAAAAGATTTTTTCCGTCACCATGGAGAAGGACGAACGGTTCGCCGGATTCCCGGCGGCCGATTTCCATGTCCTGCCAGCCAAGTTCGTGGCCCATGCCCGTGCCAAACGCCTTGGAAATGGCTTCCTTCGCGGCGAACCGCGCCGCCAGATGCGGTGCCGGATCCTGGTGCGCGAGACAATACGCAATCTCGCCCGGCCGCAGAATGCGTTGGAGAAATCGCTCCCCAAACTTTTCGTGCGACGCGCGGATCCGGGCGATTTCAACGAGGTCGATGCCAATGCCAAGAATCATGTGGGACTCGTCCGGTGAAGGCCGTTCAGCCGGGATGGTGATCCATTAATTGCAATATCTCGGCCACCGCCTGGGCCAGGCCCACCGTGACGGCCCGGCTGATGATGCTGTGCCCGATGTTCAATTCCACCAAGTGCGGCACCAAATGCAAAACCGGTAGATTTTGAGAATTCAAGCCATGTCCGGCATTCACTTTCAAACCGAGATCATGGGCCTGCCCGGCGGCGCATACCAAGCGCTGGAGCTCCCGGTTACGCGCGCGTTTGTTGGAAAAATGTTCCGCATAGGCGCCGGTGTGCAACTCGATGAACTGGCAGCCCACCCGGGCCGCAGCCGCGACCTGCGCCGGGTCGGGGGCGATGAACAAACTCATCTCAATGCCGGCTTCATTCATTCGCCGGCGGGTTTTGACCAGCGCGGGAACATTGCCCGCCGCGTCCAGGCCGCCTTCGGTGGTGACTTCCCGGCGGCGTTCCGGCACGAGACAGACGATCTCCGGTTTTAATTTCAAAGCCAGGGCCACCATCTCCGGCGTGTTCGCCATTTCCAGGTTAAGACGGGTCCGAATTGTTTCCCGCAATTTCCAAACGTCACGATCCTGGATATGCCGCCGGTCTTCCCGCAAGTGTGCGGTGATGCCGTGCGCGCCGGCGACTTCACAAATCAGCGCCGCCGACACCGGATCCGGCTCGCCGCGTTCCTGGCCGCGATAACGCGCCTCGCGGAGGGTCGCCACATGGTCGATGTTGACGCCAAGTTTGAGCACGGGCTTTAGGGTTTGGGCGGAACCGGATCCTTCGCCGACGGGGCGGCCAGCGGCCAGGGCAGGCCCGCGGCGGGGAAGCCCGGATCATCCAGCCATTTGATCAACGAGACCAGCTCAAACCCGGTCAAACCCAGGTGCGATTTGCGCACGAGCGTGAGCTCTTGCGCCGACGTGGCCACGATTTCCGTAACGCTATTCCCGAGCAGCGGCGAGATCGCCCGCAGCCATTGCGGACCGGCGGCAACCCCGGGAAGTTGCGGTAGGTTATCCGGCGTGAGCAGCGATAGAATTTGATCGAGTTGCCACCACTGAAGCAACCGGGCGCCGGTGATCTCCCAATCATAAAAAACCAGGTTGGTGCGACCCGTCACTTGCTCGAGCAATTCCGCCGGCAGCGGGTGGTTGCCCGGGGTCGCAGGAAAAATCCCCGCCATCAAGAAATCTCCCGCGGGTTCTGGGGCGGGCTGGATCGAGGGCACTATAATCGGCAACCCTTGCCAGACGACTTCCAGCGTGTTCGTCAACTGGCGGATTTCGCCCACCGGCGGCCGGTTCGCATTGGTTTTGGCCCACGCCACCAAGCGCGGTGCCAGTTGTTTCAGTTGATTGGTCGCGTGCGGCGCGGGCCAGGCGGCGAACGATTGAAATGGAACATCCGACTGCGCCCACAAAAAGCACTGGTTCGGCACCGGATCAACGGCCAATTCCTTGATGAATCCCTGTTCCTTTAGCCAGGGGGCGGTGCCGCGCAGCGCCGTAAAACTGAGGAGCGGATCCTGAATTGTGTTCGTCGGCACGCGCCATGGATCGAGTGGCAGGTTCAACGGCTGCGCAAAATGCAGGCGCAGGTTCGAGCGCAAGTCCTGTCCCTTGCCGATCACGGACAGTTGGGCCTCCGGCCAGGGCGCGAAAGCCGGCCAGGACAAAATCTTTGCCAGGCGCGGAAAATCAGCCTCGGCTTCGAGCCAGGCCGCGTTCGCGGTGGGCGGCCGACCCGGGGCCTCGATTTGCTGGAGCGCGCCCCGCCACGATTCATCATTTTCGCTCGCGGCCACCACCAGCCAGCGGCCGGCGCGCACGCACTGAAATCTTCCGGCGCGAAAACCGTTATATTTTTCCACGGTGAATGGCCGGGGCGCATCCGCACCGGACCAACATTGCCACAGGTTGGTCTGCCACAGCCGGGCCCGCTCTTCTTTCAATTGGATGGCAAGGGTCCAAGTCGCCGCTCCGTTGGTCAGCGCGTGCCATTGGAAAAACGATTCCGCACTCAGCCCGTCATCCAGCAAGGGTCGCAGCCAGGCGGCCCGATTGGTGTTCGCGCCGCCTGAGGTTGGATACAATTTCGCGAGGCCAACCGCCAGCCTCTGCAAGGACTGACCCCGCAAGGCCTGCGTCGTCGGCAGGGCGGCAATCTGCAGCAGCTTGGTCGCATTGGTATCGCCCGCCAAGCGCGCCGTGCCCACGAAGTGCCAGCGCAACAGCGCCGGAGAAGCGGGAACGTCGACGGCAGCGGCACTTTTGGGAGGGGGCGCTTCCACCGGCTTTTGCTGGCAGCCGGACCCCAACCCCAGGACGAACGTCAATAAAATGGCAAACTTAAATCGCATTGCGGCGCTCTTGATTGCCAAATTGCCCCGCCCTTGGCAAACTCTTAAACGGGGCAAAGCGGGTTGGCTGCCGCAGCGCGAAGTTGAAACGGGCTTGGGAGGGCGCGATTCCACACGCGCTTCATGGTTTCAAAATATTTGAACCGGGATGGCAACGCGCGCTCAGGTCAATGGCGGGGCTGGGGCGAACGTGCGCGGAACAGATACCAGCCAATTCCCAGCACCAAACCCAGCACGAGCAGGCCATACACCCAGTCCCGGCTCGACCAGCCCGGGCCGGTTTCCGCCTGGGCCAGTGGCGCGGGAGGGGTGCTGGCTTGACTGATGGCGTTGGGTTTTGACCCTTGTCCGTAAATTGTCGATTCGCTGCGAACGGCATTACCGGAAAGCTCCGATGACCCAGCAGGAGAATTCTTCAATTTGCTGCCTCCTGCGGGAGTGGGAGTTTGAGGCGAAGTGCCGCCGTCAAGAGGCTTAGGCGTGGTCGTTTGATCTGAAATCTTTTTTTGATTGGTTATTCTGATCATGACGTTACCCGAAACCACGACAGATCGCTTATCGTCATTATCATTTTTTGGAACCACTCGACTGGCATAAATGACATAAGTGCCTGCGGTTGATAAATCGAATAATTCATTGAGATCTAAAACATGCTTGCGCTGCGTTCCTGCGTAAACGGGCATTCTATCCACGCTTGTAATCGCATACTTCAGCCTTTCTTGAAAAGTCAGTTCACCCTTTGGCTCATCCCTTCTTGGAATCAATTTCTTTTCGCCGTTAATCACGAAGAGTTTAATATTTAATCGTTTTGGGGAATAGTCAGGATACCAAAGAAACTGTTGAGCGACATTTCTGATGATGATCGTGGCGGGAATCGGTTCCCCCGCTTCAAACGAGTCCTTTTCAAAGCGCAAGGACATTTGGAACCCTTCGGAAACGGAACCCCAATTGCCTTCTGGGTCTTGAGCTGCCGGGCGGCATTCTTTTAAGAGTCGGGCAGCTTTGACTTTTTCAGGGTCTGGAGACCGATCGCTACCGAATCCTTGGAACAGCAGCCCGTCGTCGGTGAGGAAGAGGTTGTTCGTGTCGGCGGGAAAGCCTGTGGCGGTTGAAACCGCCGCAATGAGGCAAATTAAGACGAGCGCTTTCATGACAATTCAGTTTTCAGGCAGGAAATTATTTTTGACATTCTCGATGTTGTCACTCCATTCCGGGTAAGCGAAAGTTTCAAAATCGATTGGGTTGTTTGACATGTAGCCAGTTCCAGGCACCAAGTCCCAAATTCCATTGGTCGGTATTGCCCTGCCTCCCCAAACCCAATTTACCTGCCGGATGGGAACCCAAATCGAACTGGAACCCGACGGCTTATACATCAGATACATTTCAAAAGAATCTTGGACTTCAACTTCAGTCGCCTCAGGTAAGATTTCCATTCCAGGAGAGTCCACTGGGTTGGCGTTTGCGTCTCGTCCCGGATACGGAAAATGTTTATCCAATCCGTATCCTGTGGCTCGGTACCAAACATTCGTGCTATCCTTTTGCCTACGGATTAACGGGTTGGCTAATTCACACCACTCCCAATTTCCACCGCCATAATTTGTAACGCCCACAAACCTCATGCCGCTACCACTGGTGCCATAAAAGTGAATTCCTAGATGACCTTCAAAATTGTGGATCTTCTCGGTGTCGTGTGGGTGAATTTTCGGCTTTTTGAGCTCGGAAGCAAGCTAGAACAAGCAGGGGGGCGAGCTGCGAGCCTTATAGC
>JAYTXL010000339.1:0-2222 GCA_043742955.1 Verrucomicrobiota bacterium
TTTCCGTGCGCACGGGCATGGCGCGCGCGGGCTTCGCGGCGCCGCTGCGATATTCGACTGCGAAATCACCGGGCACTTGGTCGGTGAACCAGACGAGCAATTTCTGATCGTGCGTCGCGCTGGTGCCGTCATCGCCGGGCTGCACGTAGGGCTTGATTAGGACGGTCTGGCCGCACCCGGGCAACACGGCGAGCAGCAGGGCCAGAACGGCGAGGACATGGGGCATGGCGGCGAGCATAGGCGGCGGGGCGGGGATGGCAAACTTACTGGCCATACGCATAAATTTACCGAGAAAAAGAGTTTGAATACACTGGGTAACCACAGCAAGTTGGGCGGTGAAACATCGCAAAACACTCATATCATGAATTTCGCGCATCGTCCTCTCCACCACGGTTGCCGCCGGGGCTTCACCCTCATCGAGTTGCTGGTCGTGATCGCGATCATCGGGATTCTCGCGAGCATGTTATTGCCCGCGCTGTCCACGGCCAAAGCCAAAGGCCAGCGAGCGAAGTGCATCAGCGACTTGAAACAAATTGCTTTGGCGTTCGCGATGTACACGCAGGATTACGAGGACACGTTTCCGGCGGGGGCGTCCCAGGTGTTGCTGGGCAACCAGCCCGAGGATTGGATTTGGTGGCAGAATCAGAACGGAAACACCACCGCCGACCCGCCGCGCGCGATCGACCAAAGCCCGCTGGCCACATTCATCGGCGGCATTTCACCCAACGCGCGCACGGCGGACGCCTCCGTGCTGCGTTGCCCGGCGGACAAACAGTGGAGCAAGCGCGTGAATCCACAATCGGCCACCATTCCGCCATACACGTTTTCATACTCAATGAACAGCTTCGGCCAGAACAACGGCATGGCCACCTACATCGACAGCGCGCGCACCACGATCGTCAAGTTCCACACCTCCCAGATTCTTCGTCCCGAGGGCAAGTTCATGCTGGTCGAGGAGCGGAGCGGTCCAGAAGACGGGCAGGGGATTTATGCCGCCGGCACCGCTTGGATCAACGATGGGCGGTGGACGGGCGCGCAGGACGTGCTCACGTTGCGGCATGGCGAACTGGCGGCATCCGCGTTCGGCGATTTCCACGTCGAGTTGTTGAAGTATGATGCGGCGAGCACGGGCAGCTACTCCGATCCCCTCGCTCCGTAGAAACCCGGTCGCGAAGGCCATGAGAAACCATTTTTTCGCCGCGCTCCTGCTTGCCTTGGTAGGCTGCGGAAAACCGGAACAGGCCGCGGCTCCCACGCCCGCCGCACCCGCCGATGCCGAGGCGGCGGCAGCCGTCCCACCGCCTGCGGCCAGCGCGCCGCAATCCGCTCCCACGCCCGTCCAGTCGGGCAAGCCCGTCGCGGCTGCACCGGTGGTCATCGCGAACGACGAAACCTTGGCGGCTTACAACAAACAGCTCAAAGCGTGGATCGACTCGACTTCTTATCTGCCAAAAAGCGCGAAAGAACTATCCACGTTGCGCGGCTGCCCCAAGCCCCCGCAAGCGCCACTTGGCCGAATCTTGGTTTTCGACGAGCGGAAGATGTCGGTGCATTTGGAATAGTCCGCGAACGAGGGAGGAAAGGAACGAGGGTTTTCCCGGGCGACAAAGTCTGCTTCGCTTCTGAACGTGCGGTCGAAACTCCGCTGGACGAAATCGAAAGCCACCCGTGAAAACAACGGGCACCCGTGACTCGTCGCCGTCGCCCGTCACGCCCAAGGCTCTTTTCCCGATCCCTGCGCCGTCTCCGACAATCCAAGCCAAGTGAAAACACCACAAGTCGTGATACCCGCGCCAAGTTTCACTCCGGGCTTCCGGTGGTGACGGGTTTCTCGGGCCATGTGTGCGAGGCTCTCGCGCACCGCGTCCTCCATCCTGCGCCGGTGAGATTCGTTGCTGTCGCGGGCAAGACACGCAACCCACGCGCAGTCGAATGCGGCCTGTAGCCTCTCCTTTTGACTAAGCCGTAACCATTCAGTAGGAGCGCCGCCGTCTCGGCGGCTCACACCGTCCAAACGGGGCGGAGGCGCACATTTTCCGCAGCGAAATAGGTTCCCTGAATGGTGCAGCAAAAGTTGCAGTGCGAATTGCCCGCGCGGACCTCCCACACCGTGAGCCGCCGAGACGGCGGCGGTCCGCCCATTGCATAGTTACGGTTACGGGGCGGCGATTCCGTTGCCGGCATTCCTTTCTGCCACTTGTTTTGGTCTTCATTCCTTTGCC
>JAYTXL010000340.1:0-4920 GCA_043742955.1 Verrucomicrobiota bacterium
GCGAGCTATAAGGCTCGCAGCTCGCCCCCCTGCTTGTTCTAGCTTGCTTCCGAGCTCAAAAAGCCGAAAATTCACCCACACGACACCGAGAAGATCCAAACAAATATTGCATCAAGTCTTCGGACGCTTCGGCCCGGGCGATCAGGCGCATCGTTTTGTCGATCACGCTGGGGGCCTTGAGATACACGAGCAGTTCGCAGAGCTGATGATTCGCCCAGCGATCAGCGGCCGGATACAGCGCGTCGAGTCGCGTGGCGATTTCCAGGCGCCGCGCGTCGCTGGGCTCGCCCAGGCGCACCAGGGCGAGCTCGTAGGCGCGCAATGCCTGCAGTTGCTGCGTTTCATTCAGCGTGGCGAAGGGGAGGCGGTTGAGGCGGGTGAACAATGCTGACTGCAATTCGCGGTCGCCGTTGCGGGCGAGGGCCAGCAAGGCAGTCAGCGCGGGGCCGGTCTGGGTTTCGGCCAGCGCCCGAGCCTGCCAGAGTCCCACCGGCTGGTGTTCGAGCGCAATCCGCGCCGCGTGTCGGATCCATGGGTCGGCATGGCCCAGATTCGGCCAGACTGTGTCGATAATGGCGGCGCGCTTTTCCTGCTGGTCGCCCCGATGGAACGCTTCAAGCCGTCGACGCAAGGCGCGCAGTTCGGCGGCTTGTTTTTCCTGGGCCTGGGCCAACTTTGATTTCGGGGGCTCAGCTTGATTCGGCCCGACGTAGGAGACGCGGTAAAGTCCCGACTGCGTGCCGCGCCCGCCCGTGATGAAATACATCGCCCCGTCGGGTCCAAACGTCACATCCGTCACGTTCAATGGCCGGCCGGTCACGAACAACTCGGACGTGGCGGCATAGCTGGCGCCCTGCGGTTTCAAATGCACAGCGAGGATGCGGCCGTAGGACCAGTCGCTGATGAAGAGCGCGCGCTGATATTTCGGGGGGAACTGGCTGCGGGTGCCGAACTCGATGCCCGTGGGCGAGGCCAGCCCGATGTCGAGGGTGCTGGGCAAGGTGTCGGGAAAATAATCCGGCCATTTGCCGGTGCCCCGACGCCAGCCGTAATCGGCACCGGAGACGACGTGGTTGACGCGGTTGGGGCGGTACCAAGGTGTGCCCACATCCCATTCCATGTCGGCGTCGAAAGTGAACATTTCGCCGTCCGGATTGAACGCCACGTCGAGCGGATTGCGAAATCCACCGGCGAAAAGCTCGACGGATTTCCCGTCGGGATCGGTGCGCAAGATATGCCCGGCCGGAAGTGAACAGTCGCCGTCAAACAATTGCGGATCCCAAGGGCAGGGGATTAGTTGGTCGTCGCGATAATTGCGCAACGGCGATTGCGCGGAAATATTTTTCGCCAGGGTCACGTTGTTGCCGTGGACGAGATAAAGCATGTTGTCTGGCCCCGCCACGACATGGTTGCGGCCATGACCCACGCCGCCGTCCGTGTGCAGCAACTCCTTCACCTCATCGAGGCGGCCGCTGCCCTGGGTGTCGCGCAGACGGTAAAGTCCTTTGCTGTTGTTCGCGTAGGCGTAGAGGCTGCCGAAGGCGTAGAGCAGGCCACGACATTCGAGAAGTGTGTCGTTGATGACCTCGACCTTCGTGTCACCGCTTTGGCTGAGGGTCAGGCGCAGCAGTCCGCGCTTTTCCCGCGCGAGCGTGAGGCGGCCCTGCGGATCGAACGCCATCGAAACCCACGAGCCTTCCTCGGGTTGCGCCGAACGGACGAGTTCCGCCTTGAACCCCGGTGGGACTTGCACCGTGGCGGCGTCGGTCGCGGCCTGCGCGCCCAACGCAAGTTTCCAACTGTTGTAGGCATCGACCGCTTTCGCCGGATCAAACGGGTTGCCCCACGGTTCACGACCCGCCAGACCGTGGCTGAACGCCGCCTTCCAATCCTTCGGCGTGAATCCGGGCTGCTGCCAGTCCTTGGTTTCGACGAGTGAAGCCTGCCAGGTGCGGTCGGAAACCAACCACTGCCGCTGTCCGAGATCGGCCACGAGTTCGAGCGCCACCCCGAGCGCGGCGGGACCGGTGAAATTGTGCGCCTGAATGGCCAGGGTGTTTTTCCCAGGCCGCAGATGTTTTGTGACATCCACGCTGGCGGCGCGATCGTAGTTTTCAATTTCGGCGACGCGCTGGCCGTTCAGGAACACGGTCATCTGGTTGTCGCAAGCGCCGAGGAGAATGGCTTTGAGCACGCCGGGCCGGGCTTCAAAGGTTTTGCGGAAGAAGGCGGTTTCGTTGTCCTTGGCTTCGGGTGATGCCCAGATCCATTCGGGCGTCGGTTGCTGGCTGGGATCGGCGGCGGTGGCGGTGGCGGGGAGGTAAAGCGAGGCCAAGGTCAGCCAGACGAGAAGGGCGTTGAACGCATGCATGGGTCAATGAACTAAGTCGGGCCCTGAAAAAAGGCGATCAAAAAGACGTGCTTGGCCAGGGTGTGGGCGCAGCTCGGTTTCTTGCCGTGGCAGTGCAAGCTGGAGGCTTGCCAGCCATTAGCCGGGGATGAGCGAGTCGCGAGCGACATCCCCGGTCAAATCGCAGCGTTCAGGCACCCTGGCGGGGTGCCAGAGGACCGCATTACCGAGCGCTGCTGCCGCAGGATTCGCCCCCGGCTGGCACCGCTTACAGGGTGCGATTCCTCGGCCCACTGATCCGGGGGTATCGCTGCGCTCCACCCCCGGCTAATGGCTTGGCAACCTTCCAGGTTGGCCCGGAAAGGCCCCCGCAAGAAATTGAGCCGCGCCCCAGGGCTTGGGTGCAGTTCAGCCGGAATCCTGCAAAAACCGCAGATGGACGCAGATTAACGCAGATGTGGGGGCTTAACTGGGAGACCGAAAAGAATTCGATCGGGCTGATGAAATTTGCAGTGTTGTTATTCGGGAGAATCTGGGTTTAATTGCCGGTATGAAGAAACGCTCCGTTGTGAAAATTGACCCGGAGATCATGAGCGGCACGCCCTGTTTTACCGGCACGCGCGTTCCGGCTCGCACGCTGATTGACTACATTGAAGGCGGCGATTCGCTAAATGATTTTCTGGAGGATTTCCCCACCGTGTCCCGCAAACAAGCCATCGCCTTTCTCGAAGAAGCGAGCGAACGCATGCGGGTCGCCGCCTAGATGCGAGTCCTCCTTGATGAATGTGTCCCCGCGCGTTTCCGCCGTGAACTGCCTGGCCATGAAACTCAGACCGTTCCGCAGTCGGGTTGGGCCAGCATCAAAAACGGCAGGCTGCTCCAGCTCGTCGCGGATTCCGGAAAGTGGGACGTGTTTCTGACGGTGGATAAGAACCTCCCACACCAGAACAAAACCAAAACGCTGCCGTTCGCCATCGTCATCCTCCGCGCCCAGGCAAACAGCATTTCGGCCATCCGCCCCTTTGGCCCGGAATTGCTCCGCCGCCGGCCGGAATTCCGGCCCGGGCGCGTCTATGTGCTGGCGCAACCGGGTTGAACCCTTTTTGTCGCGCACCAAGTCGGCACTCTTTTCATACCCCCGGTTTTCGCAAGCGCGCATACAGCAAGGGGACAATGTCTCCCGTTTGTGATAACTGGGAGACCGAAAAGAATTCGATCGGGCTGATGAGATTTGCGGTGTTGTTATTCGGGAGAATCTGGGTTTAATTGCCGGTATGAAGAAACGCTCCGTTGTGAAAATTGACCCGGAGATCATGAGCGGCACGCCTTGTTTTGCCGG
Organism: Verrucomicrobiota bacterium; assembly: GCA_043742955.1. Lineage (GTDB taxonomy): Bacteria > Verrucomicrobiota > Verrucomicrobiia > Limisphaerales > JAYTXL01 > JAYTXL01. Next base: position 3,690 of record JAYTXL010000340.1, read on the forward strand.
CACGCGCGTTCCCGTGCGGGCGTTGCTGGATTACATCGAAGCCGGTGATTCGCTGGATGAATTTCTGGAACAGTACCCCACCGTTTCCCGCAAACAAGCCATCGCCTATTTGGAGCAATCCGCCGAAGCGATGCTGGAGAAAGTCCAGCAAGCCGCCTGAATGAGATTTCTCCTGGACGAATGTCTGCCCAAGGACTTGGCCAAGGAACTCGCCGGCCACGATGTTAGGACCGTTCCGCAGGCTGGCTGGGCCAGCATCAGCAACGGTAAACTTCTTGGCCTGATCGCCGCGTCGGGAAAATTTGACGTGTTGCTGACGGTGGATAAGAACCTGCCACAGCAGAACAAAATAAAAACGCTTCCGTTCGCCATCGTCATCCTGCGCGCCAAGTCGAATCGTTTGCCCCATATCCTGCCTTTTGCAGCGGAAATTCTGCGCCGCCTGCCGGGATTCCGGCCCGGGCGCGTCTATGTGCTGGCGCAACCGGGTTGAACCCTTTTTGTCGCGCCCCAAGTCGGCACTCTTTTCATACCCCCGGTTTTCGCAAGCGCGCATACAGCAAGGAGACAATGTCTCCCGTTTGTGATGCCAGAACGAACGACGGCGAAACACGCCACCGCGGCTCGCAGAAGATTGTTGGGGGAATAATTTGACTGGGTTTGCGGTGGCGCTGGGAAGCTGAAAAGAAGTCGAAAAAGTCGAATGTGGTTCGGACGGCCATTGTCCTAGCACACCCGATACAGTAGCCAGATGAAAAAGACCAGACGCCCGAGATCCAACGTGAATCCATCCGAAAACACGCAGCAGAAACCACCACCGGCCTGCATCGAGAAAATGCGGTGCCTGGCAAAGCTCAGGATTAAGCAGGAAGTGCTGGATTATGCGCGAACCCTTCTAACCCAGAGCAAAACGACGTCTAACGCCATGTTTGCCGCTGTGGAAGGGCTCGGTATTCATGCCGATTCATTGGGCGAATGGGTGGTTATGCGTTCGCCAGCATATCGATGAGCCATTGTTCGCGGGCGGCTCAGGGGAGCAGTTCCACACAGATCAATTCACGGGCATCGCGGAGGAACAATTTGCCGTCCGTGTGCTGGGGTCGTGCTGGTGTTCTCACTAGTTACACTACCTCATCCTTTTCGCAGGTCACCAATTTAGTGTCAATAGTGAGAACCGACACGAATGGCGCTAAGTTAAGCCCTCGATTTATTGACTGTTTTGTTTTTGCGT
>JAYTXL010000341.1:0-22564 GCA_043742955.1 Verrucomicrobiota bacterium
CAAACCGGCGGCGAGCAGGTGCGGCAGATGACTGCTGCGCCCCACCAATTCGTCGTGCTCCTCGGCGCTCATGGTGAGTGTCTGCGCCCCCACGGCCCGCCAAAAACCCTCGAGCGCGCGCAGCGCCCCCACCGGCGTCCGGGGCGTGGGCGTCAGGACACAAATAGCCTTCTCAAAGAGATCGGCGCGCGCCGCCCCCGGCCCCGTCTTCTCCGCCCCGGCCATCGGATGACCCCCAATAAACCGCGCTCCCGCACTCGCCACCAACGGCCCCAATTCCTCCACCACGCCGGCTTTCACGCTGCCGACATCCGTGACCAGCGCGCCGCGTTTGAGCGCGGGCAACATCCGCTCGGTCAGCTCCCGCATCTGCCCCAACGGCGTGGACAAAATCACCAGATCGGCATTCTCCACGGCCCGGCCAAGATCCCGCGTCGCCTGGTGGACCACCCCCAGTTTTTTGCATTCCGCCACGCTGGCGGCGCGGCGGACGAACCCTTCCACGCGGGTCGCGAGCCGGCGCTGCTGGATGGCGAGCCCCAATGAGCCCCCCAGCAAACCAACCCCGACCAGTGTGATTTTTTCCCAATGCACGGCGGGATAATGAAGTTCCGCCCTAAAAGTTCAAAGTTCAAAATTTCTCAAAAGGCCGGAACCGGACTCCAGGAATGGACGGGCTTCTAACGCAGAACACGCAAAGGATTTCGCCGAGGTTCGCCGGGCAAATTCCTGGGCACCCTCCGCGTTAAGATTTCGCGGGACCCGGGGTCGCTGCTTGCCGGACGCGTTCGAGAATGACGTCAGCCAGGTGCGGTTCGGTGCCGATGCTGGCGGCATACCACAGGCGCTTGCCGTGTTTCTCCGTGGGATTGCGCCACGTGGGTTGACCCGCTTTGAATCGCTCCTGCACCACGGCCGCCGGCTCGCCCAGCAGCACCGGAATATCTTCGGAGCTGTGCAGGCCATCGCTGATGAAAAACGGCACCATGACGATGTTCCGGACTTGGGCCACGGAGTAACAATCCCCAATCCGCGGCTCCTCCTCCATGAACGCGGCGTGCACTTCCGCGTAGATATTTTGGGCGCGGATCAGCTCGACCTGATGCTCGATGGCTTTGCGTGAATTCTCGTTGGCGCTGGTGCCGTGTCCGGCGATGAACAGCGCGGTGTCCGCCGGCTTGGGAAGGCGCGGAAAGGGAAATTGTTCGACCACCGCGCGGGCGCGGGCAAGCAGGACCGCCGTCATGCTGTCGTGGGTTCCCACCGGGCCACAATAGTGAAGCGTTTGACCGCCGCGCTGCTGGATCCGCGCAAATTCCTTCTGGCCCACGGCGCAAAAGCCCAGTTCGCGCGGGATGACTTCCTCGGTAAAATAGCCTTCACTTATAAACAGCGGCACCACAAAGACGCGCGGCGCAAACACCCCGCGCAACACGGCGCAGATGGCCGGCTCCTGTTTCCAAAATGCTTCCACGACCTGCGCAAACATGCCGCGCCGACGCAGCTCGTCCGCATGTTGATAGGTGGGCGCGGCCGAGTCGGGGTTCACGGTGGAACCGTGGCCCACCAGAATCAGGGCGGCATTGGTAAATGAATCATTTGACACGGCACCAGCATAAACCCAAGGCCGGATCCGCCGCAAGTTGCGCGCACTCTTTCCACCATTTATCGTCCTCAGCCGGAAAATGGAGGCCGCGAAAATATATTACAATAGCTTTGTAATGAGAGTGTTATGAATAACAATACACCCCTGTAACCTTTACCATGCACTGGGCGTCTGGTGCCTATGTCAGTAAACAATCAACAAAAACTAAAGTAAGACTTATGAAGAAACTATTGCAGCTCGCCCTGGGTATTTTGTTCGCCACCGCGCTCACCGTGAGTGCCGCCGACGAACCCAAGAAGGAAGGCAAGAAGGGCCCGGCTCTGACGGATGAGCAGAAGGCCGTGCGCAAGGAAATGATCGAAAAATACGACGCCAATAAGGACGGCAAGCTCGACAAGGAAGAGCGCGAAAAAATGAGCGCTGCGGACAAGGAAAAATGGGGCAAAGCGTTTCCGCACAAAAAGAAAAAAGAATAATCAGCCGGATTTTTGAGGGATGAGTTCCCTCGCAGATTTGCGCTCCCTCGGTTGTTTCCGTTGATCTCAGCGGACCCGGCCCGGGAGCGCAATTTTTTTCCAACCCCAAGCCACCCGGTTGTCGTGCCTTGGAATCGTCGCCCAGCGGGGCGCATCCGGGGGTGCCCCCCCGCCCAATTTGAAAATCGGAGCTGTCGCCCACCCGCCTCCAAAACGGACGCGCAGACCTCTACCATTTCCCCCATTCCGGACAGCGGGTGCGTACTTTCATTCATCCCCCTCCGGAGCGCGAAATAGTTGAAACAAATCCACCGCTGATCGTGTCGTCATCTCAATGAATCCATGAACGGCATGGTTGCTCCACAGGGCGCGCGGCAAGATTGCTGAAACTTTTTTGCCTCCCGCCGGGTTCTTGAGGTAGGATGCCCGCTGCCCGCCGGGGCAATCCCATGACCGAGGCGCACCATTTCGAGACCTTTATGCGAAGCTACCAAGACATGGTGTTTAGCACCGCGTTCCGGTTGGTGGCCAACCAGGCCGAGGCGGAGGACATCTCGCAGGAAGTTTTTTTGAAAGCCTACGAACGCTACGACCAATTGCGCGATAGCCCCACCGTCGGGGGTTGGCTGAAGACCGTGGCGACCAACCTCAGTCTGAACCACCTCACCCGTTACCGCGCCCGCTGGCGGTTTTTCTCGGAAATGGCTTCGCCACACGATGGCACCGATGCGACCCTGGAGATTCCCGCGCCCGAGACGATGCACCAGGATTTGGATGCGGCCGATCAGCGGCGATTGCTGGACGCCGCACTGCAAAAACTCCCAGCCGCCCAACGGATCCCGCTCGTGCTTTTTCATTTCGAAGGCAAAAGTTATGAGGAAATTTCGGCCGCGTTGGGAATTTCATTGAGCAAGGTGAAAATCGACATCTTTCGCGGACGTGAAGCACTCCGCCGCAAACTAAAAATGAATCCAGCCGGCTCCGACATTTATTAACGAGGCCATCATCCCTATGAATCAAGATCCCCAGCTCGCGGCCATGATCCAGCGCGCAACAAACGACCTCCCGGACATTCCCGCACCGGCCACGCTGCTGCCCCGCGTCATGGCGGCGATCCGCGCCCAATCCGCGCGGCCTTGGTGGCAACAATCTTGGGAGGCCTGGCCGACGCAAATCCAAACCACCTCGCTGGTAACGCTCGCACTTTTCGCCCTGGCGCTCAGCTTCGCCGGAGGGTGGGCTTGGCAGAGCGCCTCCCTGCCGCCCCTGGCCGGCGGTTGGCGCGAGGCGCTGCCGGCATTTGGAAACACGTTGTTGAATGCCGCACTAAGCCTGTTTCGACACACCGGAACCTCCTGGCTGCTGGTCGGGTTGACGGCGGTGATGCTGATGTACCTGACGTGCGTCGGCGTCGGCACCCTCTGCGTCCGCCTAGTCGTTCCCAAACGCTAACTTGCCAACCTTGAAAACTTCTTCGCTGTTTTTGAATTTCATCGGGTCGCGGCTGCTGTGCGCGCTAGCACTCGGCAACCTCGCCAGCGCGCAGGAGCCGCCGCTTTTAAAGGAAGCCGCCGCCACCAACGGCCCGCCCGAAATCCACACGGAAAGAAACCCGCGTTCGGCTCAGGAGATGGTCAAAATCGGGGACAACGTAACACTCAAGGAGGATGAAACCGCGAGCGCCTTCGTGGTCATCCTGGGCAACGGCACCATCGATGGCACCGTGGAAGGCGACGCCGTGGTGGTCTCCGGCAACGCGCTCATCAATGGGACAGTCAAAGGCAATCTGGTCGTCGTGCTGGGATCGGCGAAGCTGGGGCCGAAAGCCCACGTCGCGCGCGACGTCGTGGTGGTGGGGGGAACCTTGACCGCCGATCCCGAGTCAAAAATTGATGGCCAGACCAGGAATGTTCCGTTCGAAAAAATCCTGCCCGACCTGACCTGGCTCAAGGATTGGCTGACCAAAGGCCTGCTCCTGGGCCGGCCATTCCCTCCGCAAGTTGAGTGGGTGTGGTGGGCGGCCGCCGCTTTCCTTTTGGTATATCTCGTGTTGACGGTGCTTTTTTCCCGTTCCATCCAGGCTTGCGTGGCGGCGATCGAAACCACGCCGATGCGCTCTTTTTTCACCGGCGTTCTCGTGCTGGTCCTGAGCGGCCCGCTGTTTTTCTTGATGATCATTTCCGTGGTCGGGCTGCTGGTCGTTCCCATCCTGGCCGGCGTGCTGGTCGCGGCCCTGTTCCTGGGCAAGGCCGCTGTTTGCCAGCACGCTGGACAACAACTCGGCCGGCAGATCGGGGCGGGGGCCTTTCAAAAACCATTCCCCGCCCTGCTCGCCGGTGCGCTCGGTTTCACCCTCCTCTACATGATCCCTTTGCTGGGGTTGGTGGTTTGGGGGCTGGTCAGCGTGCTGGCCCTTGGGTCGGCCTTCGCCGCTGCTTTTGGAAGATTCAAACGGGAAGGCAAACGCAGCGAATTCGCCACCGTCACCCCGGACCCCCAGCCGGGGTCGCCGCCGGTCATCGATTCAGCCACCCTGCCGCGCGCGGGCTTTTGGCGGCGGGTCGGCGCGTCCGCCCTCGACTTCATCATTGTCTTCGCCCTGCTCGCCGCAACCCACACGCTGGTTTTGTTTCTGCCACTATGGCTGGCCTACCACGTGGGAATGTGGAATTGGAAGGGCACCACCATTGGCGGAATGGTGGTGGGGCTGAAAGTGGTTCGCCTGAGCGGCCAACCGCTTAACTTCGTCGTCGCGCTGGTGCGCAGCCTGTTCAGCATATTCTCGGCACTGGTGCTGGGCCTCGGCTTTTTCTGGGCCGGTTGGACCAAGGACAAGCAATCCTGGCACGACCTCATTGCGGGCACCACCATTGTCCGGCTGCCGAGAAGCGTCTCCTTGATTTAGAGCCGGGAACTATGAAACGAAGCGTGCGGTTCATCCTCGGGGCGGTTTCCGTGCGGACGACGTGCTGGGGGCGGGCAGGATGCCCAACCTACTTTCGGACAATCGCAATCACAATCCCATGAGGGGTGCGGGCACGAGGAAGGCGTGTTGTTCGAGGAGGCTCATGGCCCCGTTCCACGAAAGGTATTGGGTGAGATAGACAAACAACACGTAAACGCCGGCCACCGGCAGCACCGCGAGCCGGCTCAGCCAACGGAAGACGGCATGACGGGGCTGTTCCCGGCGCAACGCCCGGCTCATGGCCCAACCGGTCAGTAACCGAGCCGGAAAGATGAACGCGACGAACACCAGACTGGGCAGCCAGGCCAGCTCGCGCGGCGGCAGTTCGATCTTCAGCAGATACAGCGGCAGGGCGAACAGCAGGACCACCAGCGAGGCGAACCAGAAGGCCAACGGGGCACGACAGAAGAGCCCTCTTATTTCGCGTAATGCGAACAGGGATTCAAATCGCCCCGTCCGAGCGAAGTGCGTTTGCAGAAAGGGCAGATACAGCACCGTCAGGAGCAGAAGGAAACCTCCGGCCAGCGACAACAACGCCGCCAGAGGGGCGTTGGGCAATCGTGACGCGAGCAGCAATACTCCCACCGGGACCAGCAGCCAGGTCAGGGCGCCGACAAATCCGCGGAAGCCAACTGAGAAATAGTAAGGCAGACGAAGACTCAAGCTGTAGTCCACCATCGCATTGAGGAACTTTTCCGGTTGCTTGTCCGGGTTGCGCAACCAGCGCCAAAACCGCAAGGGCGCGGGCCAGAGAAAATGGCGCAGCCGCCCGCCGCGCAGGCAGGCCCAGGCGATATGCCAGAGGGTGATGACGGTGGTCAGGACGAGCACCAGGCGCCAGTTTCGCGCGGGGGATCCGCCCGGCGCGATCAGGTGGGCGTCCTGCCACATGCCGGAGACAAACCGGACCGGCCACAGCATCAGCCACGTTCCGAAGATTAAATTGCCCAGCACGGAGGCCTTGCGGACGCCGACGAACCCATCGCGCAGCCGCCCGGTGGCCGCCACGCGCCCACTCAGATGCAGCAAGTAGCCCAGGCTGAGAAAGTTGAGCACCGGAATCACCGAGAGGAAGGCCAATCCGATCATCAGGGAGGCCGTGCCGAAAAACCAATCCATCGCCGAGAGAATACCGCGCAGGATCCGCCGGGGCAGTTGACGCAGCCACCGTCTGGACTTTGCCATCCTGCCCTGCTCCAACGCGACCACGGGGAGTTCGGTTGAAACCTGTGGAATCTCCGGTGGGGCTTCGAGCTGAATATTCATGAACGCTGCAACTGGTGACGCTGACCGGCTCAATCCATGACCCCGGTCCGACCGGAGAATTGTCCGGCGATGTCGATGGAACTACACTTCGCGCGAGTAAGATGTTTCAACATTATTTTGGTAACTTAATCGTCGGGCGGGTGTCATTACACTGTAATTATCGGCGATTGCCAGGTAGCATTCACCGTCGGAATATCCCTTTATCTGTCAAACGTGGAAACAATGCCTCGTCAAAATATGTGGGTCGCGCGTTTTCGCAACGGGCTTTTGCTGTTCCTGATCCTGGCCGGCACCGCCGTAGCGGTGGCCCGCCTGTGGTCGCCGCACGCCCGGCCCGAGACCAAGGCGTTCCGGCCAACCAAAGCCTTTACGAAGGATTTCAGCGACACGATCCGAACCATTGATGCCGCCTTCCACGACGAATGGACCCGGCAATCGTTGACGCCCACGTCCCCGGCTTCGAGTCTGACGCTGGCGCGCCGGCTGTCCCTGGGCCTGGCCGGCACCGTGCCATCGGTGCAGGAAATTCGCGCCGTGGAGGCATTGGCCGAAGCCGACCGGATGCAGGCCTGGCTGACCCACTTGTTTGAGGATCCGCGTTACAGCGATTACCTGGCGGAGCGTCTGGCCCGGGCGTATGTGGGCGTGGAGGATGGCCCCTTCCTGGTGTTTCGCCGCCGCCGGTTGGTTGATTGGCTGAGCGACGGATTGCACCAGAACCGGCCCTACGACCAGATTGCCCGCGCGCTCATCGATTCCACCGGCATCTGGACCACCCGGCCCGAGGTAAACTTTGTCACCGCCACCATTGAGCCTGAAAAAGGGCCGAATCAAGTCAAGCTGGCGGCCCGGGTTACGCGCGCTTTCCTGGGCGTGCGCATCGATTGTGTGCAATGCCATGACGGCAAGTTGGGCAGCCCCTGGAAACAGCGGGATTTCCATCAGCTGGCGGCGTTCTTTGCCCCGGCCGAAATGTCCCTGACCGGCCTGCACGATACGAATACGAAAGAGTATGATTACCGTTATTTGGGCAAACCCGCTTCGCAAAAGGTGCCGCCGGTGGTGCCGTGGAGCCCCGAACTGATGCCACCAAACGGGACAGCGCGCGAACGGCTGGCCAAATGGGTCACCGCGCCCGGCAACCACGCGTTCGCCCGGGCCATGGTCAACCGGATCTGGGCCCTCATGTTTAACCGCCCGCTGATCGCCCCCGTGGATGACATCCCGTTGCATGGGCCATTTCCCGCCGGACTGGAAATTCTCGCGACAGATTTCACGGCCCACGGCTACGACTTGCAAAGGCTCATCCGGCTGATCGCCGCGACGCGCGTGTTCCAACTCGACAGTCGCTCGGCGGATCCCAGCCACCCAGTCACCGAAGAGGCGGACCGGCATTGGGCTGCGTTCCCAATGGTCCGGCTGCGGCCGGAACAAGTGGCCGGCAGCGTGATCCAAGCCTCCGCCCTCACGACCATCGACGCGGAGACCCACGTGCTTTTCCGCATCAAGCGGGCGATTGACCAGGGCAATTTTGTGAAGCGTTACGGGGATTCCGGTGAAGACGAATTCGGCAATCAAGGCGGCACCATTCCCCAGCGGTTGTTACTCATGAATGGCGAAATCGTGAGTAACCACATCACCAAAAATCCGTTCGTCAATGCGGCCACGCGCATCGGATCACTCGCCCCCGACGACGCCATGGCGGTGGAAACGGCTTATCTCGCCGCCTTCACCCGCCGGCCCACCGCTGTGGAAACGGAATATTTCACGGCCAAACTTCGCGGCACGAAAGGCGACCCCCGCAGTGACGCGATGGCTGACCTCTATTGGACGCTCCTGAACTCGACCGAATTCTCCTGGAACCATTGACATGAATTCTTTTCCTGATTTCGATTATCCGTGCGGGGGCGGCGAGCATTACTCGCGTCGCACGCTCCTCAAGGCCGCCGGCCTGGCGGGTTTGACCTGGCTGACGCCGCTGGCCGATCTGCTCGCGCAGGACGCCGAACGCGCACCCAAGGGCAAGCCGGCCCGCTCCGTCATCCTCATCTGGCTCGGAGGTGCGCCCAGTCAGTTGGAAACCTTTGATCCGCATCCCGGTTCAAAAATCGCCGCCGGTACCGGGGCCATTAGAACCGCGCTGAAAGGCATCAGTTTCGCACCCGGAACCGAACAAATCGCCGGCGTGATGACGGACGTCTCCCTCATCCGGTCGATGGTCAGCAAGGAAGGCGATCACGAGCGGGCCACCTATAATATCAAGACCGGCTACCGCCCGAATCCCACCGTGGTTCATCCGGCCATCGGGGCGATCCTGTGCCATGAACTGCCGGAAGCCAAAATTGAAATTCCCACACACGTTTCGATTCTCCCGGGTCAATGGCCGGCCCGGGGCGGCTATTTTGGCGCGGAATACGACGCGTTCCAAATTGACGACCCCAACAAACCCGTTCCCGACGTGATTACCCAGATCCCGCCGGCCCGACAAGACCAGCGTCTGGAGAATCTCGCCGTGGTGGAGCGCACTTTTGCCCGTGGCCGGCGCCCAGACCTGGACCAACGCAAGACGCTGCACCAACTCACGATCACCAAGGCGCGCCGAATGATGACCTCGGCCCAGTTGAAAGCATTCGACGTCAGCCAGGCCCCGGCCAGCGCGCGGGCGGCCTACGGCGACACTTCGTTCGGGCGGGGTTGCCTTGCAGCGGTGCGCTTGATTGAGTCGGGGGTCCGCTGTGTGGAAGTGACGCTGAACGGTTGGGACACGCACACGAACAATCACGAGGGCCAGGCCAAACAGGTGAAAATTCTCGACCCGGCCTTCGCCGCGCTCATTCGCGACCTCAAGCAACGCGGACTTCTGGAACACACCATCGTCCTGTGCGGCGGTGAGTTTGGCCGCACCCCCAAGGTCAACCCGCTGGGGGGACGCGACCACTGGCCCGATGGTTTCAGCATGCTGGTTGCGGGGGGGGGATTTGCCGGGGGCCGGGTCATCGGGGCCACCGATCCCACCGGCGAAAAGGAAAAGCCAGACCACCCGGTCCGCGTCGAAGATTTGCATGCCACCGTGCAACACCTGATGGGCATTGATCCAGCCAAGGAAATCATGACTCCGGTCGGTCGTCCAATCGCGCTCAGCGAGGGACGGATTCTGAGTGAACTACAGGCTTGAGCCAGTCGGCCGGAGGCGGATCGACGGCACCGTGAATTGCCACGAGCTCAGGCCATCAGAATGCCGGAGGGATGGGGGATCGGCCATTGGCACCCCCTTTTTTTGCTGCCCTTTTTTGCGTGCTTTCGCGATTCGGCTTGATTAGGTTTCGGTGATGATCATCTGGCTGCTCACTATTTTCCTGCTCGGCTTCTGGGCCTGGATCGGCAAAACGAGCGGCGCCATCCGCATGTCGATCTCGCTGCTCGGCCTGCTCCTCGGGGCCCTGCTCGCCTTTCCACTGGGTAAGCTGATGAAATCACTGGCGCTCTCGGCCGGACTGACCCATCCCCTCCTGCAATGGATCGTGCCACCCCTGGTGGTCTTTGTTCTGTTCCTCGTAATTTTTGGCGTTATCTCGCAGTTGGTCCACCGCAAAATTGAAGTCCATTTCAAATACAAAGAGGCGGATGACGTGCATATGTTTTGGGAACGCATGAACGGACGCCTGGGCGCGTGTGTCGGGTTGCTCACCGGCGCGGTGTATTCGATCCTGCTCGGACTGGTGGTTTATGTGGCGGGCTATTGGACCACCCAACTGGCGTCGCCGAACGAGAATCCCTTTGGCCTGAAATTCTTAAACTCCGCCCACGAGGGACTACGCCCATCGGGCATGGAAAAAATTGCCGCCGCCCTCGATAAGATGCCCGCGATCTGGTACGACGTGGCGGATGTGCTGGGTTTGATCTACCAAAACCCCGAAGCGCGCAGCCGACTGGCGGATTATCCCATCTCCCTCGCTTTGGTTGAGCAGCCGGTGTTCCAACAAATTGCCAACGACACGGAACTCGCCAATCTCGTCAAGAACCAGGGGAACATCGCCGAATTCATCCAACACCCCAAGGTGCAAAGCGTCATCACGAACACCACCCATCTGAAACAACTCGAGCAGATCGATCTCAAAGATCTCAGCAATTACGTGGCCACTGGCCGCTCGCCAAAATTTGACGATGAAAAAATTCTCGGACGCTGGCAGCTCTATGCGCCCGCAACCGTCACGCAATTGAAGAAAAAGAATCCGAACCTCACCATTGCCCAGCTGAATTTCATCAAGCGGACCCTAAAAGAAAAAATGTCGGATGTGGTTTTTCTCGCGTTGGCCGACAACCAGGTTTTGTTGAAGGGGTCTGCGGGCAATCTCGATCAGGTCGCGCTGATCATGTCGGGCCGCGTGCAACCCCCAGCACCCAAAGGCGGTGGCCCGCCCGGGGGCCCGCCGGCGGCGGGAACAGCCGCGTCGGGCAGCGGAAGTGTGATCGTCCAAGGTATTTGGAAACGGGATGGGGCCAAATATCAAGTCACCTTCAACGGCACTCAAAATGAAGAGGTCACCATTCTGCAAGGCGAGAACCAGGCGCTCGTGGGGCTGGTCACCACGTTTTTCGGCGGAGCGCTGGTCTTTTTGAAAGCGGACTAGCAGGGCCCACCCGGGAAGGCTCAAACGGCTGGCGGTCGGCTATTTCGGGTTGCTTTTGAAGTCCACGCGCTCGGTTTTCAACTCCCCCGGATACAGCAGGAAGTTGGGTGGTACCGGACCATGGGGGGCATTCGTGCCGGGCTCATTGCCGACGAACGGATGGCCGGCGAATTCCGCGGGCGCGCTTTGCAGCGCCGGAGAGGTCACCAGAGAGGCTCCGTTGCCGACGGGCGGGTTGGCATTGTCCAGGCCTAAATTCGACGCCGAGTAAACCGCGAACAGCGTCAGGCCACCCACGGCCAGGCCATAGGCGCAGGCCAGGATCGGCTTTGCGTCGAAGGCCCCCTGCAAACGGTGCCACCAGGAAGCCGGTTGGGCTGTTTCCGCCGCCTCGATACGGGCGCAAATTTTGGCGGAGAAATCATTGAAATAGCCGGGCGGCGGTGTTTCATGTCGCTTCAAGGCCAGAAGTTTCTGCAACGGTTCAAAATTATCTTCCGGGGCGGGGTTCATATCACTTCAAGTAGTCACTCAGATAAGCCTGCAATTGTTGGCGCGCGTAATACAGTCGCGACCGCACTGTGCCGACGTTGCAATCCATGATCTTGCTGATTTCTTCATGGGACAGGTCTTGAATGTCATGCAAAGTCACCACAAGTCGATGATCTTCCGACAGCTTCTGCATGGCGGCGTTCAATTTTTCTTGCAGCTCGGCCAGGTTAAGATCCCGCCGGGGGGTCTTGTCGGAAACCAGCGCCACTAAATCCGGGTCGTGTTCGGCTTGAAAATCAAGATCGTTGAGGCTCATGTGACCCCGGTTCTTCCGCTGCTTGAGGAAGTTGATGGTCTTGTTCACCGCAATCCGGTAAACCCAGGTGAAGAAACTCGAGTTGCCCTTGAAGGACTTGAGCGCCTGGTAGGCTTTGATGAAACTTTCCTGCGCCAAATCGTTCGCGTCCTCGTGGTTGGACGTCATCTGATAGAGCGTCGCGTAGATTCGCTCCTGATAACGCCGCACGAGTTCGTCGTAGGCGGACAAGTCCCCCTCTTGGGCGCGCTTAACCAGCACCCGTTCCTCGATCGGGTCGTTCACCAGCGGTTTCCCCGTCACCGGGGTGGCCGGCAGATTCGCGGCGGCAGTCTCACTCATAACGAGCGTACTCAGGCAGGAACCCCTAACGCATCCGTTTGTTGCGCCAGGAATTCCGTCAAACCGATCAACGCGGATCGGTTGGCCGAGGCCGGAAGCAGCTCCAACGCGGCGCGCGCGGCCTGGATGTATTGATGGATCGCCGCTCGCGATTCCGGCAGGGCGTCGTACTGATCCAGCAGTTCCAAAATGCGCAGGTGATAATGCGGACGCCACTGTTGGATAAATTCCCGCAAGCGCGCCTGGTCGGCGGCGACGGCCCGCTCCAGCACCACCAGCACCGGCAACGTCAGCTTGCCGCTGGCGAGATCAGTGCCGAGTGATTTGCCCGCCGAGGCCTCCGAGCCAAACAAATCCACGCAATCATCATAGATTTGATAGGCCGTGCCCAACGCCATGCCGAATTCTCGCATCGCCGCCTGCTCCCGCTCCGCCGCACCGCTGATCCGCGCGCCCAACTCGCACGAGAGCGCGAATAACTCCGCGGTTTTCATCGCCAGCACTTTGAAGTATTCCGCGCGCGTGAATTGAAAATTAAGGCGTCGATGCGTCTGCAAGATTTCACCGGAGCAAACCGTGTTGGTGGCGGCGGCGACCGCCCGGCAAATGTCCGGCGTCGGAAAACCGGCCGCCAGTTTCAACGCGTGCGCGAACAGGCAGTCCCCGACCAACACCGAAATTCCGTTGCCCCAGTTCGCCGCCAAGGTCGGGCGACGGCGGCGGATCTCCGCCTCGTCCATCACGTCATCGTGCACCAGCGTTGCCAGGTGAACCATCTCGATGATCACGGCGACCGTCACGTGCGCATCGTTGAGCTTGCCCGTGGCACCCGCGCTGAGCGCCACGAGGGCGGGACGCATTTGTTTGCCTTGATTGGTCAGCGCGTATTGGGTGTAGGCGGATATTTCCGGGTCGAAGGCCTGCACCTGTTCCCCCAAACGCACGGCCACCGCGGCCAGAAATGGCTGGGCCGGCTCCACGATCTGTCGCCAAGCGGAACGGGAACCCGCCGGAGGCACAATCGCAATCGGGACTTCCACCATTTTGGTCTGGGCAACGAACATCGCCCGACAATCTAGGCCGGGGGCAAATCCAAGTCAAACCTAAGAGCCGGTTGGAAATCTCCGCCGGGCCCTGTTTTGGGGGAGAAATCTGGCTGGCAAGGCGCGACGGAGGAGAATATCCCCGGTGGGGCTTCGACTGAGGCGCAACAAAGCCAGCCGGCCATCAGCCGCGTTCCTGCTCCAATTCCGCCAGCACTTCGGGATCCCGCACATCCACCCAGCGCCCTTGAATCTCCAGTCCGGCCAGCCGGTGACCCGCCGCCACCAACGCGCTGATGGCGTCCGTCAGCTCGTACTCACCCCGCGCAGATTTTTGCAGCCCGGCAGTGAAGTCGAACACCACCGGACGAAAAATATAGATGCCGGCATTATACCAGACGGGCTGGCCGGGCTGGAGCCAACCCTCGACGCGGAGTTGTTCCAGCTGGGCCGCGTTGGGCTTCTCAATCAGCCGTCGCAGACAGAATTGTGCATCAAAAAAATTCAACCCGCCCTGGGTCACGTCCTGCCCTTGCGTCACCGTCAGCAACCCGGAGAAATTGCCTTCGCGAAAACGCCGCACCATATCTGGATAGGTCTCCGGCTTCACCAGAATGTCCCCGTAGGTCAGGAGAAAGTCGTCCAGGCCCACGAATGCCTTGGCCAACTCCGGGGCCTTGCCCGTGCCATCCTGAACGAGTTGCCGCACGTAAGAAAGGCGCGCACCCCATTTCGCACCATCACCAAAATAGCCTTCGACCACTTCCGCCCGCCAGCCGGTGATGATGCAAATCTCCCGGATGCCCGCGCCCAGCAGGCCGCTGATGATGTGTTCCAAGATCGGCTTGCCGTGGACGCGCAACATCGGCTTGGGAAGCTCGTTGGTGAGCTCCCGCATGCGGGTGCCTTTGCCGGCCGCGAGGATGACAGCTTTCATGGTTGAACCGCCCAGACGCCAAGTTTAGGTAAAAACCACTTGTTTAATGCCTGCTTCGAGTTTTTTGTCCGGTTCCCTCATTTCGGTTTCCTGGGCGCTCTGGGCGTCTGGGCGGTGGTTTTGCTCACGCCCCGAATTTGTCAAACATCCGCGCGTTGGCCTGCATGAGGCGAAGCAGGAATTTTGCCTCCAAGACACCCAGTGAACCGAGATTCGCACCGGTTTCGGTAAAGCGGTCGAGTTTGTCGGAACCGCTGCACGCCGAATGCAACAGCACGGGTTGCGGATGCCAGGAGTGGCCCTTCATGGCGCACGGTGTCGAGTGATCGCCCGTGATGGCGAGGACATCAGGCATTTTTTGCAGCAGGATCGGCAGGGCCGCATCGAAGTCCTCGATGGCCTGCTTCTTCGCTTCGAAATTTCCGTCCTCACCGGATTTGTCGGTGTATTTGTAGTGGATGAAAAAGAAATCGTAATTGTCGTATTCAGCGAGGTAACGCTCGAATTGTTCCACAATGGTCTGCGGCCCTTCGATCTTCTTCATGCCGACCAGCTGCGCCAAACCTTTATACATTGGATAAACTGCCAGGCAGGCCGGCTTCAATTTGTAGCGATCTTCAAACAGCGGAATTGCCGGCTGATGCGCAATCCCGCGCATGAGAAAACCATTCGCCGGTTTCTGTTTGGCGAGCAGCGGCAGGGCGGCCCGGTAAAAATCTGCGATGAGCTTGGCCGTCTTCTTCTGCTTCGCTGATTTCGCGTCGCGCGGTTTCACTGTCGGGATGGCGAAGCCTTCGCGGTTCGGATCGGCGTCGGTCAACGGGCCGGCGAGGCCTTTACCGCGAAAAATCACGACGAAGCGATGCTCTTTGCCCGCCTTGATGATGACCTGGGTGTCGCCGATTTTCTTGATGGTCTTCGACAGCAACGCGCACAACTGTTCGCATTTCTCGGTCGGAATGCGGCCCGCGCGGCGGTCGGTGACGATGCCCTTCTTGTCCAGCGTGGCAAAATTGGCCCGGGCGCAGACATCGCCGGGTTGCAACTCCACGCCGAGGCCGAGCGCCTCGATCACGCCGCGGCCCACTTGAAATTCCAGCGGATCATAGCCGAAGAGCCCGAGGTGGCCAGGGCCGCTTCCCGGGGTGATTCCAGGTGCGACCGGCGTCAGGCGGCCCTGCGCGACGCCGCGCGCGACCAAGGCGTCGAGGTTCGGCGTGCTGGCCGCTTCCAGCGGGGTGAGTTCGTCCTGTGATTTTGTGGCGATATCACCGAGGCCATCGAGCACGATCAGCGCGAGTTTCGCGCCGGTTTTAAGCGTCAATTCTGAGTAGAGGGAGTCGAGGTTCATATTTCAATTTCAAGGTTAAGTTTTGTTCCAAGACGGTTCTCCACCGTTTTACAACGCAGGCCAAACCGCCGGAACGAAATCATGCTGGGAAGGCAATGGCAGCGTCAATCGCGATATTCGTCAATCGCGATATTCAACATTTCATTCCGGCCCCCTTTCCATCCTGAACCTGCGAGCCTCATTGCCGGGGCACCGGCTGCCGTGGTTGGAAAGCCAGCTTGAAGGTGGCCCGGCCGGTGCGCCCCGCCAGCGGCCCTGACAACGGGATTGCGGCGGTTCGAAAAGTTCCCCATTCTCGGGTCGGCCTTGATTTACGAATGTGCCTGTGACTGCTGAAATTTTATCGACCCAGACACCCGCGCTGTTCCAGACGGCGGTGCGGCGCGCGGCGGAACTGTTGCGCGCCGGTGAGGTGGTCGCCCTGCCGACCGAAACCGTCTATGGGTTGGCCGCCAACGCGCTCGCCGCCGGGGCCGTCGAGAAGATCTTCAAAGTGAAGGGCCGGCCGGCCCGCAATCCGGTGATCGTGCATGTCGCCAGCCGGGCCATGGCCCGTCGTTGTGCGCGCGCATGGCCGCCCCACGCTGATCAATTGGCGGCGGCATTCTGGCCGGGGCCGTTGACGCTCGTGCTGCCGCGCGCGCGGGAGATTCCAGACCTGGTGACCGGCGGCGGCGGGACGGTCGGCCTGCGGTGGCCCTCCCATCCCTTCATCCAGGCCGTGATCCGCGCGTGTGACTTTCCACTCGCCGCCCCGAGCGCCAACCTCTCCAATCAGGTTTCACCGACCAACGCGGAACATGTCCGGGACAGCTTGGGTGATCGAATCCCCTTGATCATTGATGGCGGTCAGGCGCAGGTGGGCATTGAATCAACGGTGCTCGACGTCACCACGCACCCGCTCCGGATCCTGCGGCCGGGCATGATCCAGCTGGAATCACTTTTGGCCGTGGTGGGCGCGGACGGAGTGGTGGGTGGTGAATTCATTGCCGACGACGGCGCCTGCCCCAACCTGCCGAGCCCGGGACTGTTGCGGAAACATTATGCGCCGCGCGCCCGGCTGGTCCTCTGGTCCTGGCGCGATGAAGCCGATCTGGAAGCGCAACTGGCCGCCGCCCGGTTTCATCCCGAGGGCACGTGCATCATTGCCCATGCGCAGATTCCATTGGGCGGTCAGTGGCGGCGGATCAGTGTGATTCCGGAAGATGCCGAGGCGTTTGCGCGGGCGATTTACGCCGAGCTGCACCAGTGCGACGCCACCGGCGCGGAATGGATCGTGGTGGAGGCGCCGCCGGACGCGCCGGAGTGGCGGGCGATTGCCGATCGGTTGCGCCGGGCGTCCGCCTGAAGATTTTGCGACAGCCGGTGGAATTGCGATCGCGCAAACCGGCCTGGCTAAGGAAGAAGAAAACTGGGCCCCCAATACATTGGCCCGGATGGAAAAGAGCGGATCAGTCGCCCGGACCAAAACGAGGAACCCGAGCGACGCGGGTGGCTCATCGGCCATGTCAGGCCACCCCGCCGACCGCAATCTCCGCCACCTGTACCAAGCGGAACTGCTCCACACTCCGATACGCCGCCTCCACCAGCGCCATTGTCTTCAAATTATCCCGCCCGCTGATGACCGGTTCCCGGCCCGTTTCGAGCGCCAGGAGCAGCTGCGCCAGCGTGCCCATGAACGCGTCGGGAAACCAACTTTCACTCCACACGGGCTGGTGAAATCCCTGGTCTCCCTTGGCCGCGTACCGAATCGTGGAAGGCGTTGTGTAGGGATCCTTGCACCAACCGAGCTCACCCATGGCCAGACCGTTCGCGCCTTCGATCCGCCATTGGATGCGCGTGTCGGCGGGACAACCCTCCTTCGCCGGGCCCGTCCAAGTGTCGTCAATGCCCACGCAACGCAGGCCATTTGCGTATTCCAGAATATAGGTGGCGATACCGTCGGTGTGCGGAAACTTCGTGCGTGGATCGGTGCGGACGCTGCAATAAATTCCGACGGGATCGCCAAACCAGTAACGAAAACAGTCGAGGTGATGAATGGACATGATGCGCAGCGTCACCCAGCCCAACTCGGCCTGCCAGGGCATCCAGTGCGGGATGGCCCGCATGTCGATCGTGGCAAACACCGGTTCGCCGATGGTGCCGTTGGTGAGCAGGGTCTTGGCGGCACGCACACTCTGGTCGTAGCGCATGTTCTGATTCACCGCCAGCGTAATGCCGGCGGCCGCGCACACGGTCACGGCCTCCAACGCCTCGGCGTAATTCATGCCCAGCGGTTTTTGCGCGAGAATTCCTTGCACCGTCTTGCGCGCGCACGCGGCTTTGATCAACGCAAGCTGCGCGTTCGGCGGCACGGCGATGTCCAGCACCTCGATGCTCGGGTCGTCGAGGAGTTGTTCGTAAGTGTCGTAAACTTTCGCCAGGCCGTGGCGCTCTGCGGTTTTTCGGGCATTGGCCGGCGTGCGCGAGGCAATGGCCACCGGGTTGAAGCCCGCCTTGCGGTACGCGACCAGGTGGCAATCGCTAACAATAAACCCGCTTCCCAGCACGCCGATGCGCCAGTCTTTCCGCTGCGGCAGCGGCGAATGAATGTCCAAGTTCATGGCAGCAGCTTTCCCGCCTCAACGTCCTGGCCGAAACAGAGCACGTCCCGGTTATACTCGGCGGCTTGCTTGATGTCGGCGACCAGAAAGACGGGCTGGATGGAATGAAGCTGGGAACGCATGTTGCGAGATGGTTCGGATTCTTCTGCGCAGGGTAATGCCCAGCGGCAAAAAGACAAGCAGGAAGCCCAACCAACCGGCGCACCAAACGAATCATTTCGGTTGAGACTTCAGGGCGGCCAGCTAGATTAACCGCCATGAAAGCCCGCACCACATTCCCTGAGGTGGTCTTGCTCCGATTGAGCCAAGCCCTTTCGCCGGACAAATCGGACGGCGCGACACGGTCTTTGAATGGCGAATCCAAACTCGAAACCCACTTATGATTTCCGCTGCTTTGCGAATATTTGCCGGCCTCATTTGTCTTTTGCTTTTATCGAGCGCGTCCGCAGCGGAAGCGCCGCTGGACTTCGGCAAGGTGACCGAAAAGCACATCCTGATTCCGATGCGCGACGGAAAACATCTTTCGGCTTATCTTTATTTTCCGGAGGGCAACGGACCGTGGCCGGCGTTTTTTGAACAGCGTTACGCCGCGATCAACGGTGCCGGCTCGCGCCAAGCCGCCGCGAAAATGGCGGAAAGCGGTTATGTGGTCGGGATGGTAAATTATCGGGGCACGCATCTTTCGGAAGGCACCTGGGTCGGCTATCGGGCGCTGGGGTGGGGCGAGTTGAAGGATGGCTATGACACCTGTGAGTGGCTGGCGAAACAGCCGTGGTGCACGGGGAAAATTGGCACCTACGGAGGATCACAAGCGGGCTTTGCCCAAAATTTTCTGGCGGTCACGCAACCGCCCCACCTGGTCGCGCAATACATGACCGACACCGGCCTGAGTTTGTTTCACGAAGGCTATCGCATCGGCGGCGTCACCCGGCCCAATCGTTTCAAGAGCCTGGCGGGTGACGCCCGTGATCCGGACGACAATCGTAAACTTTTGGAGGCCTGGTTTCAGCATCCGCACTATGATGATTACTGGCGGGATGAGGATTGCTCGCTCCATTTTCCAAAAATGAACGTCCCCTGCTTTACCATCGGCAGCTGGTATGACTTCATGAGCGTTGGCTCGATCCAAAGTTTCATCGGCCGGCAGCATCGCGGCGGGGCGAACTCCCGGGGGCAACAGCAGTTGATACTTGGGCCCTGGCTGCACGGCGGCTATCCCAAGTCCAATCGGATCGGTGAACTGGTTTATCCCGAAAATGCTTTCTTCGATGTCTACGCGCACATGATCCGCTGGTTTGATCATTATTTGAAAGGGATCAACAACGGCGTGGAGCAGGACGCCCCCGTGCGCTATTACGTCATGGGTGCGACCGGCGAGCCCAATGCCCCAGGCAATGAATGGCGCACCACCAAGGACTGGCCGGTGAAGGTTAAGAACACGCCGTACTTTTTGCGCGAAGCGGGGCAGCTGGCCCGGCAGGCGCCGGCGGCGAAATCCTCGACCACCACTTACGTCAGCGATCCGGATCACCCTGCGGAGATTCCCGGGACGGCCTTTCCGGGGGCGCGCGATGCCCGGGCTGTTGAAAAGCAGGCCAGCGTGCGCACGTTTACCACCGATCCACTGGCCGAGCCGGTGGAGTGGACTGGTCTGGTGCGCGCGGAGCTGTACGTTTCCTCCACGGCGCGGGACACGGATTTTCTGGTGCGCATCAGCGATGTTTATCCGGATGGACGGTCAATTTTAATCATGGATTATCCGCGGCGCGCGCGATATCGCGAGGGCTTTGACCGGGAGGTCTTGATGGAGCCTGGCCGCGTTTACAAGGTCGCGTTCGAGGTCGGTTCCTTGAGCCAGGTTTTTAACCGTGGCCACCGCATCCGTGTGACGGTGGCAAGCAATGGGGCGCCGTTATACGAATCCAATCCGCAGACCGGCGAACCGTTGACCATCGAGCGGGCCAGCCACGTTGTGGCCGCGGAGAACAGTATTCATCACGAACGCAACCATGCCTCGCGCATTCTCGCGCCGGTGAAGTAAGGGCGGGGCGAATCCCGCAATCCCCGGACGCGAACTCCACGGTGGGTGGATCAAGTGGTGGGTAAGTGAATCAGGGGCCGCCGCGCTTATGAACCCGATTCTGCTGCATTTGGCCAATGGCAATGCCTTCTTCATCGGCATGGGCCTGGTGGCCCTTGCCGCCGCCGCCGGTTGCTTCCGGCAGCAGCGCCGAGTCCTGAAAGCACTGCTGGCAAGCATCTGGGTGATAGGAATTGTGCTGGTGGTAATCTCGGCCACACCGCTTCCCTTCTGGATTTACGGTGTCTGGCTTGGCTTTTGTCTCACCGGATTAATCGTTTTCAATCGCCGCACCGCGTCCGAAATGACGCTTCGATCCAAGGTGCCCCTCATGGTAGCGATTCTGGTGCTATCGCTCACGATGTGCCTCATGGAGATGCCCTTTCACCGCCCTCCTTCCATCGAAGTTTCCGGGAAACAAACCGTTATTGTCGTGGGTGACTCCATCAGTGCCGGCACGGTCGCGAGCGATCGCAGTTGGCCGCTGATCTTGGGTGATCTGACTCATCTCAAGGTGATCAATCTGGCCCAACCGGGGGCCACGGTGGCCTCGGCCCGCACCCAAGCTGCGCGGATTTCCGGGCGCGAAGCTTTAATCCTGGTCGAAATCGGGGGAAACGATTTGCTCGGTGGCAGCGACGCGCATCAATTCCATCACGACTTGGACAAGCTGCTGGCCACGCTGGCGGATGGAAAAAACCAAGTGGTGATGTTTGAACTGCCCGGCGTGCCGTTTCAGAACGGGTTCGGAATCACGCAACGGTTGCTGGCCCGACAGCACAAGGTCGCACTGATCCCGAAGAGTTTTATGACGCGGGTATTCAGTTTGGAAAGCAACACGGTCGATGGATTGCATCTGTCCCAAGCTGGCCATGACGCACTGGCAAAATCCGTGTCTCAATTGTTGCAGCAAGCCGAGCGACCGCTGCAGCGCTAAATCATTCGTCCTTGGGCTTTACCTCCTTCTCTGGCTGGGCCAGGAATCCCAGCAAGCCGGACATGCTCACCGCATTCTCGTGCCGATCAGATAAATGTCGGCAGCGAGCGGCTTGATCCAACGCTTAATAACAGGCTCATCACAGTTGTAAAAAATTATCGGCGCGACCGGCCATGGGGCAAAAATGGCCTCACCGGCCTTGGTCCGCCCTGCTTTCTTACCCACCCTGTCCAATAAGCGACAACCCCCATCGCCTTCCAGCGCGCAGTGCGGGCTGATCGCCTGGCGGGTCAGGAAAAGCTCGCGGACCGGTCTGATGTAAAACTGTCCGTCCGCGTGAGGTTGACCAAGGCGACGAGCCGCCGATTATCAATGGGGGGATCCATTTGTGAATTGGATTCAATCCGGTTGTGAGAACATTTCAATGGGTAATCCGCCCAGATTCAAAGGGTAGGCAAAGGAGTAGCTAACAACCAGGCGACGGGCGTCACTACCGGTTCGTCTCGCCGCCGCCGGCTGGCCTTTTGGCCGGCTGATTGCGCGCTTGGGATCCATCGGGTGTGGTGGGCGTCAAACCGAAAACCTGAAACTGAAATCGAACCTATGAATACTACTCGCAACCACAGTGCGTATCGGGCCATGGCCGTAACCGGCATGATCAAGCAACTGCTCATCGTTGCAATGGCCGTCGGGGTGTGGTCTGGCTGTGAAAAGGAACGCCCGGCTCCGCCGCCCAAACCGATTGCCAAAAAGACGAAACCGGCCGCGCCCGTTGAAGATTCGGCCTCGGAGGCTGAAGCGCCGGGGAATTCGGAAGACACTTCGTCCGGTTCTGGGCCTCCGCCCCCGCCTGACGGAAACGCACAATCAAGCACGAGCACATTGACCGAGGTGGAAAGATTGAACCAGGCGCTGCAAGATTACTATGTGCGTAAAGGCGCCGCCGCTCCCCCTGTTACTGGCTTCGGAACCTTGGTCAGCGCCGGGATCATCCCGGGCGTCCCCGTGGCCCCACCCGGCATGAAATACGTGATCGACAAGAAGCTGTTGGCCGTCCGTTTGGAAAAACAATAATCCACAAACCTAACCTGGATCAAACCTCTGGAACAAAAATATGAGAAATCTGATTAATAGTCCCCGGCGGCGGCGCGACCGTCAGCCCGGTTTTACGTTGATTGAGTTGCTGGTGATCATTGCGATCATCGCCATCCTGGCGGCGCTGTTACTGCCCGCCCTGGCCCGGGCGCGCCTGAAGGCCCAGGCCTCCACGTGCATGAATAACCTCAAGCAAATCGGCTTGGGTTACACCATGTACACGGACGACTGCCATGACAAGTTGCCGGCCGCGCTCATTGGTTATTCGGCTGGTGGTCGGACGTGGGATGATTTAATCGACGGTTATATCGGCGGCTCCATGACGCCCGGGCAGTTGGATGGTTATGGGTCCAAGCTGACCGGAAAATTCCCCAAGACCCTGAAATGCCCGGCCGATAAAGTGCTGGTGCAACAGGCGTGGGGC
>JAYTXL010000342.1:0-21195 GCA_043742955.1 Verrucomicrobiota bacterium
CTCCCACACCAACGTCCGCGTACCCGAAGACTGCGTCAGTTTTATTTCCGATCCGTTGGCCAGCGTCACGGTGCGCGTCCCATCCACCGGCACCGTGACCTGCTGCGACCCGACTTGAACCACTAATTCACTGCCCAAATTCCCCACCACTTTTACCGGGGTCACCGGCGATAACTGCGTGATCTGGGTGTTCCCGCTGGCGTCGGTGGTCGTCAGCATCGGACCACCCGTCATCGGCGGCTGCAACGGACCAAGCGCGAACTTTTGGCCACTGGCATTCACCGCGTTGACGCTGCCGCTCCCCGCCAAATAATATGTGTTATCCTTGAAAAGATCCAATCGCGCTTTGGAGTCCGCCCCAATCTCCGCCCGCCCTCCGTCCGCCATTCGCAGCAATAGCGCCGTCGCGTTCCCTGCGCCGGTCGCGAAATCCACCAGTTGCTTCCCGTCGTTTAGCCCCACCAGCACCGCCCCTCCGTCCGGAATTGTCAGCGACCAGAGAAACGATTCCTTCAACCCGGCCGTCTGGGTGCTGCCACCCGACAGCCCGCCGGGTTGGTCTGCGCCCGGGAGCACTGGACGGGACAGGTCTACCGGGCCGCCCGTGGAAGACCCTTCATAATGGGCGCAATCTTCGTGTTGGCGATAGCGGAAATCAGCCCGGCGATGAACTGCGGCCGTGACTTGGTGGTGCAGATCGGCAAAAATATTTTCATTGGGTTGAACAATGGATTCCGGCGAGAGGTTCAGCACATCGGCTCCTTTTTGACCCGCCTCGTGACGCAGTCCGCCCTCCTGATCCGTCACGGTGTAGGCCCGCCAGCACTCGGTTTCCGGGATGTCGAACTCAAAATATCCCTTGATCACCTTCCAACGGAGGCGCTTCAACTTCTCATCCCGCGACAGTTCCAGAATCGAGCCGTTCGGATGGGTAATCCGCCGAACCTCACCGTTCTTGATCCGCACCTCCTCCTTTTCCACGCGCACGAGCATTTCCTTGCCGGCATCGCTCAGCAAGTGAACTCTCACCAGTGGCGAACGCCGTTTCGGACTATTTTCACCGGCGTCCTTCTCCAGCAAACCTCCGGTCAGCGGCAGGAAATAGCTGGAAAGCACCGAGGCAATGCCGGTTTGACTCTTCGCTGAAACTTTGCCGGAGCCCGAAAAATAATAGGTCTGATCTTTGAACCAATCAAACCGGGCGGCGGAAGCGGCCCCTAACTCGGCATGGACACCATCCGGCAATCGGATCGTGATCACCCCTTTATTTTCCCTGGGGGTGCTGATATCGACCAGGACACGAACTGGGTCAAAACGAAACGAGGCCACCTGACCTTTGGGCACTTTTACTTGCCACTCCGGTATGCCGGCCGCGTTCACGATCACCTCGGTTTCCTGGCTGGGAACATTAAGGTTGGGTGCCTCTGGAGTCAGCGTCAGAATCGCCCCAGGCAAGGCCAGAGCCGACCACAAAAAAACCGCCAAACCAACGGACCATCCCCCGCATGAACCACCCTTGGGCGGCGCACTCTGGCCCGCCTTAACGATGAAGCTTTTGTTCATTCTGAGTTGCAATTCAATCCGTCCGCCTGAATCGGCGCAAAAATGCGCACGACCCAAACCTTTGACGCTCCGAGCCTACCCGGTGTGCGTCGGGAAAGACGCACCCAAAATATATTTGAGCATACGCCGAACACTGGCAAAATGCGAGCAAAAATTAGCCCCGGCCCAGACTGGCAATTGCATCGCCCTGTTTTCTGGTTGTCTTTGTCCTCCACTTGACCACATAACAAACTCAGTTTTGCACTGATGCGGTTTCTCATGCTCAATTGGCGGGATCCGAAAAATCCTTTGGCGGGTGGAGCCGAACGGGTCACTGCCACCTATTTGTCCGGGCTCGCATCCCGTGGACATGAGGTGTTTTGGTTCGCGAATCATTTTCCCGGGGCGGCCAACACGGAAACCATCAATCAGGTAACCATCGTGCGGGGTGGCGGGGTGGGCACCTCGGTGCTGCACGCCTACCGTTGGTTCCGGCAGCAACGGCCCTTTGACTTGGTTATTGACCAGCACCACGGAATCCCCTGGTACGCCCCGTGGTGGTGCGGCACGCGTCGTGTGGCCTATATCCATGAAGTGCTCGGGCCTATCTGGCAGGCATTTTATCCGTGGCCGATATCGACCCTGGGGCGCTGGCAGGAGCGCTGGACGCACTGGGCCTACCGGTACGTGCCCTTTTGGACGGCGTGTGAATCCACGCGCGAGGATCTGAAACAACATGGCGTCCGCGACATCACCCTCCTTCGCTACGGGGTGCACACGGTGGCGTTGCCGCAACTGGATCCCAAGCCACTGACGCCTCCTTTGCGGTTGGTGGTGGTTTCGCGCCTGGCGCCCAACAAGCGGATCGATCACGCCCTGCAAACTCTGCAGCGAGTCCTCGCCTGCGGGGTGGCCGCGCACTTGACCATTGTCGGCACGGGCGAAATGGAAGCGCCGCTCCGGCGATGGGTCGGCGAACTAAAATTGGCCCCCCACGTCACCTTCACCGGCCCGCTACCCGAAGCGGAAAAAGACACCCAATTGCGGAGCGCTCATTTTCTACTGCACACGTCGCAACGCGAAGGCTGGGGGCTGAACGTGATCGAAGCCAACGCCTTGGGGACCCCCGCCGCCGTCTATCCCGTCAAAGGATTGATCGAATCCACGTTGCCCGATCAGACCGGACTCGTGGCGTCCGCGGAAACACCAGAGGCGCTCGCCGCCTGCCTGGTGGCCATCATTGCCGCTCCAGAGAAATACGCACACTTCCGGGTCCAGGCCTGGGAACGGGCCAAAACCTTTCACTGGGACCGAGTGTTGCCGGAGGCGTGTGCCTGGCTGGAAAAACAGGCTGGCAAAACCACAACCGATTGAAAAAACATCTCTACAACACAACCCTCGGCAAGGTGCCCTGGTTTATCAAACGATTCGGGCTCGCCGAGATTTTCCTCAAACCCCTGCGGCTGGTCGCGGCCCCCCTCATCATCCCCGTGCTCCCGAAAATGAGTTTCGAGTTGGCGGGCGAAAAACTGGAATGTTTTTATCACCGTTACAACATGACCTGGGCCAGCGAGCGGTGCGTCGAAATTCCGATCGCCCGCAAGTATCTCGAAGGCCGAGCGGGCGGGGCCATTCTGGAAGTGGGCAACGTGCTGTCCCATTATTTTACAGTGCAACACGAGGTGCTCGATAAATTTGAGACGGGTCCGGGGATCATCAACCAGGACATCCTCCATTATCAGCCCGGCAAGCGGTATGACTTGATTCTGTCCCTCTCCACTTTTGAACACATTGGTTTCGATGACGACTCGGTGGAGCCGTCCAGTCAGAAGATCCAAGCAGCCATTGCCACCTGCCAGGGACTGTTGAACCCGGGTGGCACGCTCGTGCTTACCCTGCCCATCGGCTATAATCCGGACCTGGACGAATTGATTCGCAGCCGCCGGTTGAACTCGGCGCGGGAATTCTTCCTGCGGCGCCGCGCAAGACTGCAATGGGAACCCGCCCCCCGGGACGAGGCGCTGCGCTGCCGTTACAAGCACCCGTTCCCTTATGCAAACGCGCTGTTGATCGCGGAATTTGGAATGGCCTGAGACCACCATAACCGATGCCCCCAACCCGCCCGCCTTCGCCCGCAAACCCGCCCGCACCATGCGCATCCTCATTGTCCATAACAGCCTGAACGACTCAACCTCGATCTCCGGAGTGCTCAAGCACTACGCGCTGCTCGCCGGGGAATGGCACGCGGCAGGGCACCCGACCGATTTCGTCGTCGCCAAAGCGGGATTTCCGCAACTGCGACAGCTGGCACCCCACGCCAGGCTCATCAGCAGCGACAATTTTTTCAATGCCACGAAGCATCTCGCCCAAACTTGGCGCTATTTTCCCGCCTACGCCTGGCGGCTGGCCACGGCCCATCTGCTGCGACTGCCCGACCACTATGATGTGATTTATGCGTCGGGCCCATTCATTGTGGAGTTCTATGCAGCGCGCGTCCTCGCGCGGCGGCAACAGGCAAAATTGGCGGTCAAAATCCAGCACGTCCTGTATTCCCAGCCCAAACGCCAGGGCTGGATTAACCGCCTCTTCCTGTGGGCCGAAAGGGTGAGCATCCGCTCAATCCACCGACACGCCCATGGCGTCCTCTGCCTCAGCCAGGTCGTCGCCCAGGATTATCGCGCGCTGGAAACGGAACTGGGTTTGACGCCGACCACCACACAACTGGTGGGGTGCGGCATTGATTTCGCCGCGATTGCGTCCGTTCCGCCTTCCGAAAAAATATTCGACGTGGTTTTCCTCGGCCGGCTGCACGAGCAGAAAGGGGTGTTCGATCTGCCGCAGTTCTGGCAGGGCGTGATCGCGCAAAAACCTGACGCCCGCCTGCTCATCATCGGCGAAGGGCCGCACCGCCGCCAAACGGAAGCCATGTTCCAACAATTGGGGCTGCCAGGCTCGGTGACCTTCACCGGCGGCATCAGTGAGGATCAAAAAAACGGGCTGCTCGCGCAATCACGCGTCGGGGTGAGCCTGTCCTATGAGGAGGGCTGGGGGTTGTCCGTCACTGAGTTTCTCGCCGCCGGCCTGCCAGTTGCGGCCTACGATCTGCCGGTATTCGCCCAGGTCTTCCCAGGTCAACTGAGACTGGTGCCGCCGCGAGATTGGCCGGGGCTGGCCCGGGAAGTCACCGGGCTATTACGGGACGAAACGCGGCAGCGCGAGCTCGGACGGGCGGGCCGCGAATTTGTCCGGCGTTATGATTACCGCCAGGTGGCGAAGGATGAACTGGCGGCCTTGGAGTCGGTCGTCGGGCCGCCATGAACGAGTTCTCCGCGCGGTTTTCCGGTTCCTGCAATCAGGTTAAGGTTGCTTGTTTGGCGGCCGCCTTTTAAGTTGTTCCCCGTAACTTGCACGACACAAAGATTTGATATTTCAACATGAAAGTGGTGATTCTCTGTGGTGGTTTGGGCACCCGGCTCCGGGAAGAAACCGAATACCGACCCAAGCCAATGGTCCCGGTCGGGGGGCGCCCCATCCTTTGGCATATCATGAAGCTCTACGCCCATCACGGCCACAAGGATTTCATTCTGTGCCTGGGCTACAAGGGGGAAATCATCAAGGATTATTTCCGCAATTACCATTGGAACACCAGCGACGTGACCCTCCGCTTGGGACGCACCCCCAAGATCACTTACCACACCCAGCACGAGGAGGAGGACTGGACCGTCACCCTGCTCGACACCGGTCAGGCGACGCAAACCGGCGGGCGGTTGCGTCGTGCGCTGCCGTTTATCGATTCGGATGACTTCCTCCTAACCTACGGCGACGGATTGACGAACAGTGACGTCAATGCGAGCATCGATTTTCATCACCGGCACGGCGCGATCGCGACGGTGACTGCGGTCAATCCCACCGGCCGTTTCGGCGAGCTGGCCTTGGACGGCCACACCATCACGGCCTTCCATGAAAAACCGGAGAAGGAAACTGCTTTTATCAACGGTGGATTCTTTGTCTTGAACAAAAAAATCGGAACGCTGCTCACCGGCGACGATTGTGTGTTGGAGCAAAAGCCGCTGGAGCGACTCGCGCAGGAGAGGCAGCTCAAAGCCTACTGTCACCGGGGCTTCTGGCAGTGCATGGACACGTTTCGAGAACAGGAGCTATTGAACAAGATTTGGGATTCGGGCTCGGCCCCATGGAAAGTGTGGTGACGCATGTTTGACGGCTATTACGGCGGCAAACGCGTGCTCCTTACCGGCCACACCGGCTTCAAGGGGGCGTGGCTGGCGGTGTGGCTCCAACAACTGGGTGCCGAGGTTTGCGGCGTTGGCTTGCGGCCACCCACCCAGCCGAACCTGCACGAAATCATCCAAGACCATGCGTTTGCGCAACAGGTCGAATGCGATATCCGGGACCAACCCCGCCTGGCTGAAGTGATCCGCACGTTCGCTCCAGATCTGGTTTTTCATTTGGCGGCGCAGCCGCTGGTCCGCCGCTCCTACGCTGAACCTTTGGAGACCCTGCAGACCAATGCCCTCGGCACCGCCAACCTCCTCGAGGCTATCCGCCGCGCGGAACTCCCGTGCGGGGTGTTGGTCATCACCAGCGACAAATGTTACGAGAATCAAGGCTGGGAATACGGCTACCGCGAGCACGACCCGCTCGGCGGTCACGATATTTATTCCATGAGCAAGGCCGCCACCGAGCTGGTGGTGCAGGCCTGGCGCAAATCTTTTTTCCAACCCAACCCCAAGCTCGGCAACCTCGCTTCCGCGCGCGCGGGGAATGTCATCGGCGGGGGTGATTACGCGGCGGACCGCATCGTGCCGGATTGTTTGCGGGCGCTGCTGGCCGGACAAGCCATTGAGGTGCGAAATCCCGCGGCGACGCGGCCCTGGCAACATGTGCTCGATTGCCTGAGCGGTTACCTCTCGCTCGGGACGCAATTGGCCCGCCCGGAAAAAAATCCGCAGTTTGCCTCGGCTTTTAACTTCGGACCCGGCGTGCAGGCCAACCGGCCCGTATCCGCCTTGGTGCAGGAAATCCTGCTTCATTGGCCCGGCGACTGGCGCGATGTTTCCGATCCCGCGGCGGTCCACGAAGCGAGCCACCTCAACCTTGCCATCGACAAGGCCGCCGCGCGTCTTGATTGGTTTCCCACCTGGGACTTCGCCGAAACCGTGGCGCAGACGGTCGCCTGGTACCACCAACGGCATGCGCGAAACAATCCCGACCTGCTGGAATTCACCCGCGGACAGATCACCGCCTTCACCTGCGCGGCGCAGGCGAAGCGCCTGGCTTGGGCCCAGCCGACGACACGATGAACCCGCCCTTTGAATGCCGGTCCTGCGGCGTTTGCCAGGGTGAATTGATCTTGGATCTTGGCCGGCAGCCGCTGGCAAACAACTTATTGCGCACCGAAGACCTCGCCAAACCCGAGCCACACTTCCCGCTGCGACTTTCGGTCTGCCCCGCGTGCTGGATGGTGCAAATCACGGACCTCGTGCCGCCCGTGGAACTCTTTTCGGAGTATCTTTATTTCTCGTCGTTCTCCGATGCCATGTTGCTACACGCCCGGGAGGCCGCCGGACGTTACGTCGGCGAGTTTGGCTTGAATAAAAAGAGTTTCGTCGTCGAAATCGCCAGTAATGATGGCTACCTGCTGAAAAATTTTGTGGCGGCGGGAATTCCTTGCCTCGGTATTGAGCCCGCCGCCAATATCGCCCGCGTGGCCCGCGAACAGGGCATCGAAACGCTCGTCGAATTTTTTGGGGACTCCACTGCCCGCAAACTCGCGGCCGAAAGCCGGACGGCGGATCTCATTCTCGGCAACAACGTGTTCGCTCACGCGCCCAACCCGAACGACTTTGTCGCCGGCCTGCGCGCCCTGCTCAAACCAGCCGGACGCATCATTCTCGAGTTTCCCTACGGAGTGGAGATGATCACCCAGGGCGAATTTGATACGATTTATCATGAGCACGTTTTCTATTTCACGCTGACGTCGCTCCAGCCTTTGTTTCGCCGCCATGGCCTCGACATTTTTCACGTCGAGCAATTGCCAATCCATGGTGGCTCCCTGCGGATGTTCGCCGGCCACACGGGCGAGCATCCCGCCCAAGCCTCCGTGGCCGTGCTCCAGGCTGAGGAATCCCGCCAGGGCGTCTCCACCGCCCATTACTACGCCGGCTTTGCCCGCCGGGTCGCGGGGACCAAGACCGCCCTCTGCGAGCTGATCGAACGCCTGAAACAACAAGGCAAAACCATCGCCGCATATGGTGCCTCCGCCAAGGGCAGCACCCTGCTTAACTTCTTTGGATTGGGCCGCGCCGCGCTCGAGTTTGTGGTGGACCGGAGCACCTACAAGCAGGGACGGCTCACCCCCGGAACCCACCTACCCATCGTGCCCCCCGGGGAGCTGTTGGCCCGGATGCCGGATTACACTCTGTTGCTGACGTGGAATTTTGCGGACGAGATTCTCCGCCAGCAGGCCGAATACCGTCAACACGGCGGCAAATTCATCCTGCCGATCCCGGAAGTGAGGATCGTTTGAAGGCAATGTCCCGCCAGCACGACGGCGATCGAACGGTAAACGGAACATGATCTTCACCGAAACCACCCTCAAGGGATCTTATCTTATCGACCTGGAGCGGGCGGAGGATGACCGTGGATTTTTTGCCCGCCTATGGTGCCAGCGCGAATTTGCGGCGCATGGCCTGAACCCCAATCTGGTTCAGTGCAACGTGTCGTTCAACCGCCGGAAAGGCACGTTGCGGGGAATGCATTACCAGGCTGCGCCCCATGTGGAAGCCAAATTGGTCCGCTGCACGGCGGGGTCAATCTACGACGTGATTTTGGATCTGCGGTCAAATTCGCCGAGCTACCTACAGTGGTTGGGCGTGGAATTGTCGGCCGCCAACCGGAGAATGCTCTACATTCCGGAGGGGTTTGCCCACGGGTTCCAAACCCTCCAGGATGACACGGAAGTGGATTATCAGATGTCCGACTTTTATCACCCGGAGAGCGTTCGCGGCTGGCGCTGGAACGATCCAGCGTTCGCGATCGCGTGGCCTTTGGCGGATCCCATCCTTTCAGCACGCGACAAAAACCAGGTTGATTTTTCGACTCCCGCTAGCTAGGATTGCGGATGCTAAACGACAATTTTCCGCGCCTGTTGACGCAGCTGCAGGTCGATGAATTTCACCGGGACGGATTTCTTGTATTGCCTTCATTCTACGATTTGAAAACTGAAATTGAACCGATTCAATTTGGCATTTACCAGATCATCGGCGTGCTGATCCGAAAATACAAACAGGCTATCGAGCAAGCCCCATTTCATCCTGATACCTTTGACTCCGGCTATCAGCCTTTGATTGCTCATGACCGGAAGATCGGCGGCGAGGTCTATGACGCCATCAAACAAATTCCCGCCTTCATCCGATTCGTGGCCCATCCCAAACACGATGCCCTCATGGCCCAACTTCGTGACACCGACATGCCCGGGGTGGCTGCGGGCGGCTACGGAATCCGCATTGATAACCCCCATGAAGAAAAATATCGCGCCAACTGGCATCAGGATTACCCCTCGCAGTTCCGCAGCCTGGATGGACTGGTGTATTGGTCGCCCCTGATCAAAATCGTCCCAGAATTAGGCCCATTGCAACTGGCTGTGGGATCCCACAAGGATGGCTTGGCACCCGTGCAAACAAGCGACCCGCAACACCCAGAAAAGACCGGCGCTTATGCGTTGCGTTTGCACAACGAGGCTGAGCGCATCGCCCGCTACCGCCACGTCTCCCCCCTCCTCTCATCCGGAGATCTGGCGATCCTCGATTTCCTGAACCTGCACGCGTCCGGTCATAACCAGGGCGGCCGTTCCCGCTGGTCGATGCAGATCCGTTACTTCAATTTTCGCGAGCCGACCGGCGTGCGGATCGGCTGGCGGGGTTCATTCGCGGATGGCAACAGCATCAAGGCCATCCACCCCGAATTGGTTGCGAACGAATAGCCCACCCAGCAGACGCCATGGCTCACTGTTTTGTCTGTCACCACCCGTTGGAGAGTCCAGTTTATGTCGCGACCGGAGTGACTTCAATCACATCGCTTTGCCAGACGATCCCCGGCCAAATCACGGTTTCTTTCTGCCGACAATGTGGCCATCTGCAAACGCAGCCACTCCTTGAGCTCAAGGCTTACTATGAAAACGAATACCGCATTTTGGTGGCCACCGAAGAAGAAGACCAATTATATGCCATGGAAAAAGGACGGACCATTTTCCGCACGGAACATCAAGTAAACACTTTACTGAACCACGTTAAGCTGCCGGCCGGAGCGCGCGTGCTGGACTACGGCTGCGCGAAGAGTTCAACCCTGAAACAGCTCTGCCAACGTCGGAATGATTTGCAGCCGTATGTCTTCGATGTCAGCGAAATGTATATCCCTTTTTGGAAAACATTTATCGCGGACGACCATTGGGCCACCTTCCAACCTAAACCTGAGTGGCGCGGTCACTTTGATCTGATCACCTCGTTTTTTGCTTTGGAGCATGTCGCTGATCCGCAAGTCGCGCTCCGCACGATTGCCAGCCTGCTCAAACCGGGCGGATCCTTTTACGGCATCGTGCCGAACGTCTACACCAATACGGCGGATTTTGTGGTGGCCGACCATGTCAACCACTTCTCCGCCGAGTCCTTGCGTCATCTGCTCGCAACGACTGGATTCTCGCTGCTGAATCTGGATGAAATCGCCCACCACGGCGCATTCGTCATCGTGGCCAGGAAAAACGGGGCGACACCAACGGCCCTTGCCCCCTCGACTGCGCCGAAGGATTTGGAGGAGCAAGTCCGGATCATGGCCAACTATTGGCAAGGGTTTTCGCGCCGGGTTCACGAATTTGAGGCGCACCATGCGGCCGCCCGATCGGTGGCGATCTATGGCTCGGGTTTTTACGGCACCTTCATCGCCACCTGTTTGAAGAACCTGGAGAAAGTGGTTTGCTTTCTGGATCAAAACCCGCACCGCCAGGCCCACACCCTGCTGAATAAACCAATCATCGCGCCGGCACAATTGCCGCCAGGGGTCGAAGTCATTTATGTCGGGCTAAACCCTTTGCGGGCGCGGACCGAAATTGAATCCATATCGTCGTGGCGGCTGAAACCCCATATCTATTTCTATCCATGATGCCACTTCCCCTGCTGACGGCCTCCCATACTGTGCTGCGGCCGCCTGAAGAAAGCGATCTGCGCCTCCTTTACGCCCTCCGCAACAACGTCCATTTGCAGATGCTTCTGCTGACGCAACCGCGCGCCAATTCATTGGCGCGGGTCAAAGAGTGGCTGGCCAAAACGGCCAATGATCCCCAGAGCGTTTTTTTTGTGATTGGCCGCGTCAAAGATAATCTGTCCCCCGTTGGCTATGTGCAATTGACGCACATGGATTTCGTTCATGGCACCGCCGAGCTCGGCATCTGCCTCGATGAGGCAGCCCGTGGCCAGGGCCATGCCGCCGAGGCATTGCGATTGCTGGAGCAGTATGGCCATGACGTTTTCAACATCCGAAAAATTCTCCTCCGGGTAATGGCTTCCAACCAGCGTGCGATCGCCCTTTATAAGAAAGCCCGCTTTCGAAAAGTGGGTCTGCTCCGGCAGCATTTTTATCAACGCGGGACATTCCATGACGTGCTGATCATGGAAAAGATTTTTTCGCAAGAAATCGGTGGCCGGCCGTGAACACCATCGTCATCTCCCAGCCCATGCTCTTCCCGTGGGTGGGTTTGTTCGAGCAAATCAGACTGGCCGATGCGTACGTGCATTACGATGACGTGCAATACTCGAAAGGCAGTTTCACAAATCGCGTCCAGATCAAAACCAGTCACGGCTTGCGGTGGCTTTCCGTCCCTTTGCACCACCTGCGGCTCGGACAAAAAATCCTGGAGGTGAAGCTCGACAACGAACGCGATTGGCGCCGGGAACATGTCGAATTACTTGCCCAAACCTACGCCCCAGCCCCTTTTCAAAAAGAGATGCTCGCGCTGGTTGAGGCGGTTTACCAGCCACCAGCCACCACGATCTGCGAAGTGGCCAGCGCCAGCATTGAGGCGGTCTGCTCCTATTTTGAATTCCCCAAGCCCGGGCAAATCGTTAAATCCTCGCAGCTCGACATCGCGGGGCAAAGCTCCCAACGCGTGCTCGACATCGTGAAGCATCTGGGCGGGTCAACCTACGTCACCGGCCATGGTGCCCGCAATTACCTGGATCATTCGCTGTTCGAAGCCAGCGGCGTGCGGGTGGAATACCTTGACTACCAGAAGATTCCTTATCCGCAATTGCACGGTGCCTTCACACCCACCGTTTCAATCCTCGACTTGATCGCCAATCTGGGCAAAAATGGGCGCGCCATAATCGCCTCAAAAACAATGTATTGGAAGGATTTTATCAAATGAGCGAGATCGCGAATTTTTTTGCCGAGGTCGCCGGGAATATTGAAGGGTTGGGGACGGACACGGATGTCCAGGCGCTTTCACGGATCTGGGTGCGGGAGATCGCCCGCCATAAATATACCTATAACTTCACCTGGCTGGGACGGCCCGTGATTCAATTCCCCCAAGATCTGATGGCGATGCAAGAGATCATCTGGCAGGTCAAACCGGACCTGATCATCGAAACCGGTGTCGCCCACGGCGGATCCTTGATTTTCTCGGCGTCCATGCTCGAACTCATCGGCGGTGATGGCGTGGTGCTAGGGGTAGACATCGACATCCGACCGCACAACCGGCTCGCAATCGAACAACACCCTTTGGCCCGGCGCATCGAGCTGATCCAAGGATCCTCGGTGGATTTGGTGATCGCGCAACAAGTCCAGGCCGTCGCCGCTGGGAAAAAGCGGGTGCTGGTGGTGCTGGACTCCAATCATACCCACGCGCATGTGCTGAAAGAATTGCAGCTCTATTCGCCACTCGTTACCAAAGAAAGCTACCTGGTCGTGTTTGACACTTTGATTGAAGATATGCCCGACGATCTCATCAAGGATCGTCCGTGGGGCAAGGGTAACAATCCTAAAACCGCCGTCTGGGAGTTTCTGCAAAGCAACTCCCGGTTCGTGGTGGACAAGAACATCGAACACAAATTACTCATCACGGTGGCACCCGACGGCTACCTGAAATGCATCGCGGACTAGCCATGGAACGTATTCCGGTATCCGGCCCCTGGATCACAGCGAAGGAAATCGCGTACGTCACCGACGCGGTAACGCACGCGTGGTATGGCAATGCAAACCAATTCCATGAACGGTTTGAAGCGGCCTTCGCCCGTCATCTGGGCGTACGCCACGCGGTCACCCTGCCCTCCTGCACGTCCGCCATCCACCTTTCCCTGGTGGCCTTGGGCGTTGGCCCCGGCGATGAGGTCATCGTCCCGGACGTCACCTGGATCGCTTCCGCCGCACCCGTAACCTATGTGGGGGCCACGACTGTGTTCGCCGACATGGACGAAAAAACATGGTGCCTGGACGCGCGGTCGTTCGCGGCGTGTATCACTCCTCGCACCAAGGCGGTTATCCCGGTGGCGCTCTACGGCAACATGCCGGACATGGAGGCCATTCGCACGGTGGCGCGCCGTCACCACGTGGCCATCATCGAGGACGCTGCCGAGGCCGTCGGCTCGGAATTTTCCGGTAAACGCGCCGGCAGCTTTGGCGATACCGGCGTCTTTAGTTTCCATGGGTCCAAAACACTGACGACGGGCGAAGGGGGCATGCTCGTCACCGACCACGACGACCTTCATGCACGCGTCCTGGTCCTGCGCGACCATGGGCGCCAGCCGGGGGACCGGATGTTCTTTAACACTGAAGTGGCCTACAAATACAAGATGAGCAGCCTGCAGGCGGCGCTCGGGCTGGCACAATTGGAACGGGTCGAGGAATTAGTCGCTCGCAAACGAGAGATCTTTTCATGGTATCAGCAAGACTTGGGGGAATGCGCGGGCGTGACTTTGAATTACGAAGCGCCCGGGACAAAGAATAGTTATTGGATGGTCACCGCCGTCTTCGACCAAGGTTTCGGGCTCCAAAAGGAAGCCATCATGACCCACCTCGGTGAACACCTCATTGATTCCCGCCCGTTCTTCCATCCCTTGAGCACCATTCCCGCCTATCGCGAAACGGCCGAAGCCCGGGTGGCCCGTGAACGAAACGTGAACAGTTACCGCATCAGCCCCTTCGGAGTGAACTTGCCTTCCGCACTCAACCTGAACCGGCAAGCTGTGCGGCGGGTGACGGACGTTTTGAAGAATATGCTCCGCACCATGGTGACCGGGCCCAATTATCAGCCATGACCGGCCCCTTTTTTTCCGTCCTGCTTCCAACCCGTAACCGGTCGGAAATTGTCGGTGAGGCCATCAGCAGCATTCTCAATCAATCCTTCAAGGATTTTGAGCTGATTATTTCCGACAATGATGAATCCGAAACCGCCACCCGCGCTGCGATTGCCCGGTTTGCGGATCCCCGCATTCGATACTTTCGAACCAACGGCCACCTCCCGATGTTTCACAACTGGGAAAACGCCCTCAACCACGCCACCGGCAAATACATGCTCGTCGTGGAGGACAAGCAGCGATTGGTGGGCAATGCGCTCGAAATTCTTCATCGACAACAGGAAAGTTATCCCGAAATACCCATCTCTTACCAGGTCAAGTTCGCGCGGACGGCGACCATTCCCGACCCGTCGTTGGATCAACCGGGCGAAATCTGGAACTGCACAGATTTGATTGAGGAATTTTGCCGTTTCTCCTATAAGTTTTTCCAACGTATTCCCAAAAGCCTCGACTCCTGCGCCCCGCTCGCCCTGGTGCGCCAGATCCAGAAAACGAGTCCAACCGGGATGTTTTTTTCCTATATCAGCCCGGACTATGCCTCGGGGTTTAGCCTGCTGGCCGCTTCAGATCGCCTGCTCCACCTGCCCATCCCGCTGGTATATATCCCCAATAACTGGATGTGGAAGGGCCGCTATTCAAATGGTCAGGACTGTTATCGAAAAGGACAATCGGTGCGCAATTACATCACCACCATCCCCATATCACCCGAAGAAATCCTGCGTGACCTGCCCCTCAAATGCCAGTTCCTATGGATCAATCCGGTCATTCACGATTTTCGAACCTTTTATCGGCGAAAAAATCATCAGCCAGAAATTGACTGGGTCAAGTATCACGCATTTGCCATAACCCTGATCATTATCGGCCGAAAGCTCGGCGGAGATATGAGTCAGGAGGTGGCTGAACTTCGCCGCTCCGTGCGGGAGCGAGGAACCCTTTTCGGACTCCGAGTGGGAGTTGACTTCCTGGGGCGTGCGCTGGGGATGGGCTGGCTGTACCTGCGCAGCCTGGTCCGCTAGAAACGGCGCGAGCCAGCACGAATCAACCAACCCGCCAAAGCCATGGTGCATTGCGGCCAGCGCGGACGGAGGGAAGTGGCTGCGGAGCGCGGCGCTTTATTAAACTTCAACCCATTCGACTCAGCGTCGGCCACTTCATGTTTTCAGCTTTGTGCGTTCGCCCGTAAAAGGGTTTTCAGGAAAGATTATTTATGCCAGGCGGCCCGGCAATGAAACCAGATCGCCGTTTGCCAGGGCAGGATAATCACAGCAACCACGCCCAGGAACCCGGCACCCACGCCCGTCGTGCCGTATTTTCTGCCAAGTACAAAAACGAGCAAAGTGCTGACCAGGCTGGCGGTGACCATCATCGGCATTAGCACCTCACGTTTATGCGCCCGCAAATAGAAGGTGAAACACTGGGAAACATGCAGGAGCAAATTCGCGGTGAGATACAGCCCCAGCGGCAAAGGTCCGATTAGACTGTGCGCTTTGGGATGGTGCCAATAATTGAGCAGCCAGACCGCCAGCCAGACCGCCCCGGACGCCAGAAACAAAAGGCCAAATGATCTCAGCGACACCCGGTTGAACAAGTGATCCAACCCGGCAAAATCGCGCCGAGCTATCAATGCGCCAAAAGTCGGAATCCACGGCTGCATCCACGCCACCGCCACCCCAGCCAACGTCGAGATCACCATCCAGCTCAACGCCATTCGCCCGCCCTCTTCCTCACCGTGATAATGGAAGACCACCAAATTAAACAAACCGAACCCCAAGAATCCCACCAAGTTTTGTAGAACCAACCGCCACTGCATCGGCCAAATTTCAATCCGCCAATGCTCCGCAGCATCCGGGGCTGCCAATTGCAGCGACCGGAAAAAATTCTTGTACTTCACGAACAACAAAAACCCGTTGGCCAGCAACAGGGTGGCAAAATTGGCGGTCAGCGCCCACAAGCCACCGTGAAAAATCAACACCAACCAGGTCAGGAGCGTCCCGGTCACCACCGCTACCAGGCGGAACGCCCAGACGGCCGTCACCTGCTGGCACCCTTCGAGGAGAGCGGTCAAAGGTTGCAGCCAAAGGTTCAATCCGACCAGGACGATCAAGACAATCCAAGCCTCCAGCCAATGCGAGTCGGCCCCCTTTTTTTGAGCGAACAAAACATAACCGGCCACACCGATGATGAGGACAAACAACAGGCTGGCGATGCCAGCCCAGCGCAAAACCACATCGTGGAGCGATCTTAGTCGGGCGAGCGCGGCCGGCTCGCCGGAAAGGAAGCCCTGCGCATTCAGGCTTAACCGCGGCCATTCGTGGCTTGCCAAATTAATCATCAACACACCCAGGCCCAGATCGAAAACGCCTTGAAACCCCAACATGGCCTGGAATGTGCCGTAGAATCCCAACTGTTTCCCGGTGAGAAATGTCGTGAGTAATAGGAACGTGACCGGCCCCACCACGGCGGGCCAGACCCGTTGTGTGACC
The DNA here is from genome assembly GCA_043742955.1 of Verrucomicrobiota bacterium. Classification (GTDB taxonomy): domain Bacteria; phylum Verrucomicrobiota; class Verrucomicrobiia; order Limisphaerales; family JAYTXL01; genus JAYTXL01. The sequence goes on from JAYTXL010000342.1 coordinate 16,388, forward strand.
GCCAACGCGACGCCCGCACTAATGTGGAGTTGACTGAGGATGGCCCGGGCGCGCTCCTTTGGCGACCGCCGCCTGATGTCATCTGTCATTGCGCCTTTTGGTACTCTTTTGGTTGGTATCCTACCTAAACCGCAGGCCCCATTCCAGACTGACTTTTGGGTTGATCCAATCCTTCCCACTTGTTCGCTTGCATCATCACCACCGGATGAGAAACCAGGCAGTGCCATACCACCGCTTGAAAAGCCTCGGCGTGCGGGGTGATGAATCGTTCATCCACCGTCGGGACCACCAGCACCAAGTCGCCGACCTTCTTCGTGTACCCGCCGTCGCGGCCAACGATCCCAAAGATTTTCAGACCCCGTCGTTTTCCTTCGTCGAGCGCGCGGACAATATTAGGGCTGACATCACATTCCACATTCCCGCCGCCGACCGAAAGAACAAAGATTACGTCGCGCTCATTGGCGTGGCTCGTGCGCAACCAAGCTTCAAAAATGGTCGCCCAGCCTTCGTCATTGGTGCGGGCGGTTAGCTCCGCAACATTGTCACAGGGACTGTATGCTTCAATGCCGGCGAGCTTGCGAAAATCATTCACCGCGTGGCCGCAATTGGCCGCGCTGCCGCCCACGCCGATAAAAAAGAGCCGCCCCCCCCGCGCGCGCAATGCAGCCAGTTCAACCGCCATCTTCTCGATCAGTGCAGGATCGAGCGCACCGGCGATCTGCTGCGCTTGCTGCAGGTAAATTTCTGCGTGTGTCACGATGGCAAGTATCTAACAGCCGGTGCGGATTTGGCAAACATTCCGGCGTTAATAACATTTTTTAACGGGCACCGGTTCTAAATTTGCTGTTGGCCTCCGGGATTTATTGGTTATCTTCAAGCCTTCAGTAGATCAGACACGACGATTCTTTGCAATTTATGCCGCCCATGCCCTTACCAAAAATCTCGCGCGCGACAAGTCGAGGTCACCTGCTGGGGTTGTTTCTCTGTTTGGTCGGAGTATTGGCCGTACTGTTCCACCGCAGCTTTGGTTCCGACGAAATTCTCTTCAACAACGATCTCTCCTTCGGAGCCTACATGGCCCTGGTGAAGCACGGCCTCGGCATCTACACCGGCTATTGGCAGGATTTGAACTGGCTCGGCGGTCCCCAGGTGACGCCGCCACCCAGTGTCTCCTCCGGCTTGGGTCTGATCGTGTACGGCACTTTGGGACCAACCGGGTTTTTCCGCTTTTTCCCGCCGCTTTGTCTGACGGTATTGGGGCTAAGCGCCGGGCTCTTCTTCCGACAGTTGGGCTTCGGCTCCACTATTTGCGCGCTGGGCGGTCTGGCGGCAGCACTCAACATGAACATATTTTCCAACGCGTGCTGGGGACAGACATCGCGCGCGATGACGATGGCCATGACATTTCTGGCGCTAGCGGCCTTGACCAGCCGAAAAATCAAACAAGCCTGGCTGCGGCACGCGCTGGCGGGATTGGCCATTGGCATGGGCGTGATGGAAGGCTTCGACACCGGCGCCATTTTCAGCCTCTACGTGGCGGCGTTTGCGTTCTTTCTGGCCTGGCAAACCCAAGGCGCGCCTGCACAGAAAATTGTCCGGGGCGTAGGACGCGTTGCCATGATGGCAGGATGCGCCGTTTTTATCGCCGCGCACATTTTGATTTCGCTGTTCAACACCCAGGTGAAAGGAGTGGCCGGCACACAACAGGACCAGCAAACCAAATTGGAACAATGGGACTGGGCGACAAGTTGGAGTTTTCCCAAGTTGGAAATGCTGCGCGTTATCATCCCCGGTTCGTTTGGCTACCGGATGGACGCGCCGGAAGGAGGGAACTACTGGGGCGGTGTTGGGCCGATTTCAGGGGGGCAGCAGGTGCGGCACTCCGGCTCCGGCGAATATGCCGGCGTGCTGGTCGTCCTCGGTGCGCTGTGGGCGCTGGTGCAGTCGGCGCGCAAAAAGGCAAGTGCCTTCTCCCAAGCGGAGAAAAACATCATCTGGTTCTGGGGCGGTGCCGCGCTGGTTTCGATGCTGTTCGCCTGGGGGAGGAATGCCCCGTTCTACAAGCTGATTTACGCCCTGCCTTATTTCTCCACCATCCGGATGCCGATCAAATTTCTACACCCGTTCCACCTCTCGCTGCTGATCCTGTTCGCGTTTGGTGTGCAATCCCTGTTTCGAAGTTACGTGAACGTGGCGGCGGGCAAAACTGTAGGTTTGAAAGCACACTTGGCCAGCTGGTGGGCCAAAGCGGCTGGGTTTGAGAAAAAGTGTGGCTGGACCTTCATCTTTGGCGCCGGTGCAAGTTTGCTGGGCTGGCTGTTATACGCCGCCTCGCGGAGTGATCTGGAACGCCATTTGAAAACCGTGGGTTTCGATCTTCAAATGGCCCCGGCCATTGCCCGGTTCAGCATCGGTGAAGTGGGCCTGTTCGTGTTCTTCCTAATCCTTTCGCTGGCCGCTCTCGCCGTGATCCTAAGCGGTGCTTTTGCCGGGGTACGAGCAAAGTGGGCCGGGATCCTGTTGGGATTGCTGCTCGTTGTGGATTTGGGCCGGGCCGACGCGCACTGGATCACTTACTTCAATTACCAGGAAAAATACGTGGATAATCCCATCCTGAATGTGCTGCGCCAAGAACCTTATCAACAGCGAGTCAGCGCCCTGAGTTTTAATGTTCCCCAAGAACTGGCTGGTTTGCAACAATCGTTCCAACAGATTTATCACGTCGAATGGAAACAGCACCTTTTCCAATATCATAGCATCCAGTCGCTTGACATCATTCAACAATCCCGGACGCCGGAGGACTTCAAAGCCTTTGAGAGTGCATTCCAGGCCGGTCCGCCGGAAACCATCCACCGGATTGCCCGACGCTGGCAACTCACGAACACCCGGTATTTGATCGGTTTGTCCAGTTTTCTCGAGCCGTTGAACCAGCAAATCGACCCGCTGCAGAAACGCTTTCGCATTCACAGCAAGTTCGATTTTTCTCAAAACTCCCCGAGCGAGCCAATCCTGACCCAGACCAATGCAGAGGGACGTTTCGCGCTCTTTGAATTTGCCGGTGTGCTGCCGCGCGCAAAGTTGTACGCCCACTGGCAGACCACGAACGATTCCAGCGCATTGCCGTTGCTGGCCTCCCCCGCATTCGACCCGGAACAAACCGTGCTGTTGGCAAATCCGCTGCCGGTACCGAGCCCCAGTGCCGTGACCCGGCCTTTCGGCGGCAGCGTGAGTATCTCCAAATACTCGCCGCGGTTCATCCAGCTCAAAGCAAAGACCGAGGTTCCCGCCGTGCTATTATTGAATGATAAGTATGATTCTAATTGGAACGTGACCGTCAATGGTCGCCCGGAAACCTTGTTGCGCTGCAATTATATTATGCGGGGCGTCCTGCTTCAGCCGGGTGAACAAACCATCGAATTTCGTTTTCAACCGCCAGTCCACAGCTTATACGTCAGCCTGACGGTGGTTCTCCTCGGCTTGGCTGCCTGCGGGTGGCTGGCATTCTCCAGGCCTCAAAGTGAAAACACTCCCGCAACATACCCGGCGACCAAGTCGATTTGATGATCCCGCCCACCATAGCTACCTCCCGCCATGAGTCACCAAGACAGTTATCGGCAAAACGAAGCTTACGCTGAATTTCTCGAAGGATGGGACACGGGATTTTACGCCAAGTATGCCGATACACTGCGTCCAACGAAGCCGGCTGCCCGCGTCCTGGATGTAGGCTGCGGGGTCGGCCAAGTGGTGGGCCGATTGACTGCGGCAGGGTTTGAAGGATTTGGGGTGGATGTTTCCGAACCCAATATCGCAAAGGCAACAAGAAAAAGCGCACATTGCCAGCTATACGATGGCAAACGACTTCCTTTTCCAGACCAGTATTTTGCAAGTGTCGGTTCCCTCAACGTGCTCGAACACGTGGACGAACCAGAAGCTTTCATCTCGGAACTGGTCCGGGTAGCTGAAGTGGGGGGCCGAATTGTGCTTTCCAGCCCTAATTTCTTCCGCGTATTAGGGTTCCGTGATTATCATCCGCGAATGCGTGGCTGGGGCAATAAGTGGCGCAATTGGCGGCGGCTCTCTGAAAAACGCGACCAAATGAAAATAGACAAGTCCTCCGTTCGCTTTGACCGCATGTCGCCGATTGTGAACGCCGCCTTCAAACCCGATGACGATGCCATCATAGCCACCAACGCCTTGGAAATGGAGTTCTTCTTGCGTCAGGCAGGATGCGAGGTCGAATTGATGGTTTGCACGGATCGCTATGTGCCAAAGCTGGTGGATTTTTTGCTAAATTTCGGACCGTGGCGCTATCTGATGTTCAATGCATTCGTAGTTGCGCGCCGAACGACTGGCTGAAAACGCCTCGTCTGTCCGGTCATTTTCACGCTACCCCGTCTCACAGCGAACCCTCAGAACGAGCGAGATTGGTTAGCGCTCTGGCAAAAAAAATAGCCGAGAATACATCTCGGCTATTGAATGAAAGATCTGGCGGCAACCTACTCTCGCGCAAGCTATACAGGCACTACCATCGGCAAGGCTGTGTTTGACGGCCGAGTTCGGGATGGGATCGGGTCGGGCCACAGCTTTATGACCACCAAAAAAATGTTAAAAATTTAAAAGAGCAGTTGGCCTGTTGCCAACAGAATTCTCTGAAAACTACACACAGGAAGACGATTAAAGGGCAATACTATTCGCGAGTTGTCGCTTTTATAAAAAGCGATCAAGCCGCACGACCGATTAGTATCAGTCCGCTAAACGCCTTGCAGCGCTTGCACGCCTGACCTATCAACCCGGTGGTCTGCCGGGGG
>JAYTXL010000343.1:0-3112 GCA_043742955.1 Verrucomicrobiota bacterium
AACGGGCGAAACCTCACTCCGGCCAATGTTTGCGAGGCCCTCGGCACACTGACCTCGTTTCCAGCCAATAAAATAGACCCCGGAAATCCCGGAAGAACCCGTTTTCCAAGCGCTGCAAGGGCGACAGAAGCTTTCCCAAACAGCTTGAACTTGGTAGTCTCGCGTCATGGCAAATGCCCGACATTCCAAAGCAGGCCGTTTCGTTCAGCAACGGCTGTTCTTTGGATTGTCCACGTTCACTGAATTAGAGCAGCGCATCGCTGGCTTGCCCGACGAGAAATCTCGCGGCGATGCCTTTGAGGTTTTCACCGAAGCCTACCTCGCCACGCAGCGCAAGCATGACGCCAAAACCGTTTGGCCGCTGGCGAGCGTGCCGGGTGAAGTTCTCGGCGGACTGCAACTGGCAGCGCAAGACTACGGCGTGGATGGCGTGCTCAAGACACGCCTCGGAAAATTCAGCGCGTATCAGGTCAAGTTCCGCACCGGCAGACCTGCGCTAACTTGGCGCGAGCTTTCCACCTTCATGGGTTTGGCTGACAGCCCGAACATTCACAGCCGCATTCTGCTGACGAATTGCGATGAACTTCCGTCAATTCTCAACGACCGGCAGGGCTTTTTCTGCATTCGTGGCGCGGACTTGGACCGGCTCGAAACAGACGATTTTCGCGCCATCGAAGCATGGCTGGCTGACGCCGCCTTCATCGCGCCCAGGAAACAGCCGCAACCTCACCAGACCGAGGCGCTGGCCGTGTTGTTGCCCGCGTTGGAAATGCACGACCGCGTTTCCGCCATCATGGCGTGCGGCACGGGCAAGACGCTGCTTGCGCTCTGGGTTGCCGAGCGGCGACAGGCTTCCCGGATACTGGTTCTCGTTCCGTCGCTTGCGCTGCTGCGGCAAATTCTCCACGAATGGCTGCGTGAGACGAGCCTTCCCAACTTGGCCTACCTCTGCGTCTGTTCCGATCCCACAGTGAAAGAGGGACTTGATTCGATTGACACCAAACAGTCAGACCTCGACTTCCAAGTCTCCACCGATGCTGCTAGCGTGCGCGGCTTTCTCGATGCGTCATTTGCCGGCACGAAAGTTATCTTCTCCACTTACCAGTCGGCCCGAGTTGTCGGCGCAGGGTTGAAGCCGGGTGAATCATTCGACTTGGCCGTGTTCGACGAGGCGCACAAGACTGCGGGGCGCGAAGGGCGAAACTATGGCTACGCGCTCGAAGATTCTAACCTGCCCATCCGAAAGCGCCTGTTCCTCACCGCCACACCGCGTCACTACAACCCGCACCAGCAGGATCGCGAAGGCGAAGCGCAACTCGTCTTCTCAATGGATCGACCGGAGGTTTATGGTCCGCAAGCGTTCCGCCTCACATTCGCGGAAGCAGCGCGACGCGGCATCATCTGCGGCTACAAGGTTGTCATCTCGGTCATCACTTCCGAGATGGTCACCAACGAACTTCTCAAACGTGGCGACGTGTTGGTGAACGGAGACGCCGTGCGTGCGCGCCAAGTCGCCAACCAGATTTCCCTGCGTGACGCCATCGCGAAATACGGTGTGCGCAAAGTGTTCACGTTCCACAGCACCGTGAAATCCGCGCAATCCTTCGTCAGCGACGGCTCGGAGGAAATCGGCACCCACCTTACCTCGGATTTAGGAGACGACGTGAGGAGTCTCAAATCAAAACCCGCTCAACCATCAACCATCGACTCTCAACCAATTAGTCAGAGCCTCGTCACCTCGGCTGCTACGAGCGGATTTCAGACCTTCCACGTCAACGGCACCATGCCGACCGCGCGCCGCGAACGCGAGATGCGCGACTTCCGCGCCGCACCCCGCGCCGTGATGTCCAACGCCCGCTGCTTGACCGAGGGTGTGGACGTTCCTGCCGTGGACATGGTCGCGTTCCTTTCGCCGCGCCGCAGCCGCGTGGACATCGTGCAAGCGACCGGCCGCGCCATGCGCCGCGCACCGGGAAAAACCATCGGCTATGTGCTCGTGCCGCTCTTTGTCGAGCAAGCCGCCGGCGAAAGCATCGAGCAAGCGGTCAGCCGCGCCACGTTTGATGAAGTCTGGGCCGTGCTGCAATCGCTCCAGGAGCAGGATAACGTGCTCGATGATCTCATCCACGAGATGCAGGCGGAGCGTCGGCTGACCAAGGGATTCAACGAGGATCGCTTTCGTGAGCGGGTCGAGATTCTTGGCCCGACGGTGACACTCGACAACTTGCGTCGTGCCATCACGACATTTTGTTTGGATCGTCTCGCGCGTCCTTGGGACGAGATGGTGCAGGTACTCTTGGCCTTCAAAAAGAAGCATCGACATCTGCGCGTCCCGCAAGAGGCCCCTGCGCCATGGGCTGAGTTGGGATTATGGGTGGATCACGTCCGAGGTTTGAAGCGAAACGGTCATCTCTCAACCGAACGCCAAGCTCAACTCGACAAAATCGGCCTCGGTTGGCGGGTGGAAGGGGAGACGCTCGACGATACCGAAGGGTTGTTAAACGAACATCAGTTCAAAAGGGCTTCGGGTTTGAGCAGCATGCGAAAGTATCGCAAGCAGGGCTTTATTAGACCTGTTGGCTTCGCAATGACCAAGGGAGGCCGAGTGAGTCCTTTCTACCACCCCGGCCAGATCAAGGAGCTAAAAAAGAAGCTGGGATTTACTCTCGACGACACGAAGGGACTGCTAAACGAGGATCAGTTCAGGACGGCATCTGGGCTTGCGAGTATTGCCGCATACCGCCGGAGCGGGTTGATCACACCGGTGGGTTTTGTGATAACCAACTCGGGACTGGCTGCGTTTTATCATCCACGGCAGATCAAAGAACTGAAGAAGAAACTGGGAATCACTCTCGATGACACGCGAGGGCTGCTAAACGAAAAGCAATTCAAGGAAACCTCTGGTCTCAGTGCCCTTGCCAAATACCGTCGCGGGGGACTTATCAAACCCGTTGGCTTTGGGAAGGTCGCTTCGGGAGTCAGCGCATTCTATCGTCTGCAACAGATCGCCGAGCTAACAGCCTGTTGAAATAGTTAGCTTTTGAGGTTTGACCAGTTGACCGCCGAACATTGCGCTAATCCCATCGGTTATCCAGGATAGTATTGTGGCGGG
>JAYTXL010000344.1:0-5844 GCA_043742955.1 Verrucomicrobiota bacterium
CTTCGTCAGCTCCTCGCCTTCGGTGATTTCCTCGAACTCCGCGTCCAGCTTCGGCAACTCGGCGGCGTTCAGCGCCAGCTTGGCGATGCGGCTCTCGTAATAGATCGGCTTCGTCGCCTCCTCCGCCACGGCGCGCTAGATGTCGTAGATGGAGAGCCAAAAAATAAGCGCGTTCCTTGTTCTCCCCGAATCCTCTTCAACCCAAATACTCGGTAGAACATAGCGAGTGGAGACGCCGGAACTCTGCAAACTCGGTTGCAAGCTGCTCAATGGTCAGGGCGCTCTCGCCCCGGAGTGCAGCATCCCATTTCGGCTCGCGTTCCCGACGGTAGTTTTCCAACTGCGCTCGAAGAATTCGCCGGAGCCGTAGCAGCCGCAGGAAAGGGCGATTCAGAGCAAACAATCGAATTAAATAGTTGCCGACAGGATTCAGGCCCCGCACTTCGCCATCAGGGAGAATTTCAAAATATCGCCGACGGTCGTCGGTGAATGGGTCAACGAATCCGGCCCTGCCGTCGTGGCAGTGATTAGAGGCCGTGGACGGCCACTTGGCGCGCTTCCAGTTGTTACAACGTGCGCAGGAGTGGTGGAAATTCGTGGGCACATCCTTCAGGTGCTCGAACTCGGCGCGGCTGTGCGGGCGAAAGTGGTCAATTTGCATCGCATCACGTCCGCCCACTTCACCCTCATGGGAGTCGCAATAGACGCACCGCTCGGCGCAGTCCTCGGCTATCTCATGGTGGTAGTGGGCGCGATAGTGCGCGTAGGGGTGGCATTCGGTTTCCGACCGCTGCGCGTAGGCGGCACGCCTCGCGAGGCGGCGGAAAAACTGAGTTCTAATCGGCTCTGCACTCACGGCTCACAGATTCAGGTTTTCGTTTTGCAGCTTCGCTTTGAGTTCAGCGATGGCCTTTTCGAGCGACTTGGCGTCGTGCAGTTCCGCTGCGTGCTGCGGAGCCAGACGCTCCGCCTCCAGTAGCCCCATTTCCTTTTCCTCAGCCGCTGTCAGAGGTTCCTTCATGCTTTTGACCAAGAGTTCATGGAATCTCTGCTCACGGGCATTCAGCACGTCCTCGAACACGCTTAACCGGCGTAGGATTCTGGCTCGCAGCACCTGCCCCTTCTCCGACTCGCGGTCTTCAATGGCCTCCTTATCTACAATGTCTTCAACGCGGTAGGCCGTGCCGGTGAAGTCCTCATCTGGATAGCCGGTTAGGATGTAGATGGGCAGCTTCGGCAGCAATCCGCGTAAGTGCCCGGCTAACTCAATGCCGTTGTAGTTCACCACGCCGCCGCCGCGCATCTTTTGGTCAATGAAGAAGCCTCCCAGAGCCGGGTCTCGCAGAAGCGCATCGTATCGCGCGAACTCAGGAAAAGGCTCCAGCGGCACGACCTTGATGTCCGGGGAACCGAGGAACTTTTGAAGCGCCGGGCCGTTCGCGTGGCGGGCCTCTTCTTTGTCGTCCACGAGATAGAGAATGATTGGATTCATAGCGTCGGTGGTTTCGTGTGTTTCGATGAGGCAGGAACGGCGATGGTAAAGCTCGCCCCACCAAGCGGGCCCTTTTGCTGCGCGGTCACAGTGCCTTGACTGTGTTCCTCAACGAATGCCCGCACGATGGTAAGTCCGAGTCCGGTTCCGGTTTCCTCGCCTCGCTCGTTCCGCTTGGTCGTGAACGTAGGCTCAAAGATGGCCTCCTCCGTGTCCGCTTCCAATCCGCGCCCGGCATCATCGAACTGGACGATGTGGACTCCATCCTCAGTGCGAATCTGAACTCGAATGCAGCGTTCCGGTGGAGAGGTCGTCTCCATTGCCCATGCGGCGTTGACGATGAGGTTCACGAAAATGCTCTCCCAATCCATCGTGAATCCCTCGACGTAGTAATCGCCTGTTTGCGGATATTCGGTTCGAATCTTCTTCTCGATCTCAATCACCTCGCGAAACGCGGAGAACACGGTGTCCATCGCGCGGCGCAGACAAACGTCCTTCTTCTTCGTGCGCTTATCACGGCTGATGTTGCCCAGCGTGAACTTGGCGAACTTCCTCAGCTTGCGTGATTCAGAGACGAGGAACTTCAGCGTCTTCTGCACTTCAGGTATTTCGGGTGCCATCAGCCACCACGCCTTTGAAATCACTTCATCGCCCAGCCGCTCTGCGTATTTCACCACGTTGCCCGACCAGTCCACCGTCTCATGGCCGAACGCAGCGGCGAGAATTCCGAGCGATGCCAGATTCGAGAGCATGTTTTTCTGCTTCTCTACCTGCGCCTTCTCAGCAGCAGCAGCCTGCGCGGACTCTTCGGCTGAGGCTTTGGCTCTCTCCAGCGATTGCTGCGTAGTCGCGAGCAAGTGGACGAGTTCTGTCGCTGGCGATGATCCGCCGCCTGCCGCCGGTTCCTGCCGAAGTTTTTCCAGAAGCGTGGCCAGTTGCTTCATGGCGTCAGCGGACGCCAAGGCTGACTCTTTCGCCTTTTCCTCCGCGTCCGGCTCAACAGTCTTGCTTCGCTTGCGAGCGATTTCAAACTCCTGATGCTTGAGTTCAAAGAAGCGCACGACCTTCGAGGCGAACACCCGGAGGTGAGCGAGGGCTTTGCCCTCCTGCAGACCTTCCCGGTTGGTCTGGTCCGACAAGGCCGGATTCTTTTCGAGCGTCAGGAAAACCGCCCCGACCACTTGATGGTATCCCAGCCGCCATGCGCCCGGTGCGGCGTCCTGGGCAACACCCTCGGGACTACGGGTCTTTTTGAACGCAAGTTGTAGCCAGTCTCCATCGCCGTTGGGCTGGCCGTATGGTTTCACGCGAAAACCGTCCCGGTAGATGCGAATGCCTTGATTGGCGTCCAGAAACTGCTGAACCTCCGTTTTGCTGAGAGTTTGTCCGCCTACTGTCGCTTCCTTACGAGGGAAGAAGTAGAACTCGAAACGCATTGGCCCGCAGAACGGCTTCGCCCCGCTGCCTTTTTGCCACTCATCCCACGCCACTGGCTTTTGGTGGAACTCCACATCGTGAGCAGCGGTGCTCATCCTGATTTCGACCATGTCGCGGTCATCAATGGTGCCAACCACTTTCCAATTCGCCGCCTCCAACACAAACGGCGGCACACGCACGGGGCCATCAAGCGATTCGTTGGCGAGGCCGGTATCCAATTCGACACGAAAGTCGTTTGGAGCGGAGAACGGGGAAACGAGCAACGAAAGCTCGGCTCTCAATTCAGCCAGAGAATCGAGACTCCAATCATCCTTCAGTCCCTCCATTATCAGGCGGGTGCCCTGCGGGAACTTTCCCCACTCCAGCGTGAGCGGGTCGCGGTCGAGATTCGGAACGCCGTAAATCTCGTGCCGGATTTCTTCGAGACGTGATTCGGCCTGTTCGTAACGCCGCCAATCCACATCGAGTTCGATGCCTTCGTTGGACTTGGCAGTGATGGACTGCACCTGCGTCCGTTCGCACAAGCGGTCCAGCCCCAGACGCCCCAAGCCCTTTTCTCCTGTCTGGACGCGACCCTTGCCCGTCTTGCGGTTCTTCGCCTTGTTTGCCGTGCCGATGACCATCCAGTGATTGCAAAGGTCATCCACAGACATCCCGCGTCCGTTGTCCTCAAGGACCAGCTTTGGAGTAGAAGAACCAAGCCCGTGAAAGCGAATGCGAACCAGCGTGGCATCCGCATCGTAGGCGTTTTTCACCAACTCAAGAATCGCAGTGACCGAACTCGAAATGCTTTCCCTGCCGAGTTGTAGCGCGACACGGGCGCTTACCGAAAATCCCCTGCTGTCGAGCAGTGTCCGAGGGGTTTCGACTGCCCGCTGGTCGTTTGGTTCACTCATCGGCTTTTTGCTTTGAGTTGTGGATTGAAAGGAATCGCTGCCACCGCGCTGACGGTGAGGTGGCGGCAGCGGATGCGCTGGTCGAGGAAGTCGTTCACACGCTGGGTGTGGAGTTGTTTCATGAGTGCGCGGCAAGTATCGGCGGACTTGTCGTGCGGCTCGCAGACGATGAGGTGGTTTTCCACGGCGACGGCGGCTTTTCCGAGGATGACAGTGGCGGCAGCGCGGTAGGGATGGCCGGGGCGCGAGGTGCGGCGGAGCACCACAAATGGTGGCTGGTAGGTGAGACCTTCGTGACGGCGCTTTTCAGAAATGCGGGTGACTTCCACCCAGACGGCGATGTTCCGCGGGTGAATGTAGGGGCGGAGCGGACCGGATTCTTTGTCGCGGTGCGGCACGACGCGGCCAACGTGGACATCGAAGAAGTCAGCCACGGTCGCGGTGCGCGGCGCGATGGTGTTTGTCCACACATGCGGCGCTGGGTTTTGAGTCTCGGCACGGCGGGCGAGGCGAAGTAGGAACACGTCCACATCGGCGCTGTCGTCGAATATGCCATACGGCTGAACGAGCTGAACGTCGGCAATTTGGCTGACGCGCCTTCGCCAGTGTTCAGAGAATGAACCGGAGCGGAGAACTTCCGGGAGAATCGCCAGCATTTGCGTGCCCGGCCTGGCTCGTTCGAGTGCCGTAATCACAAACGCAGCTGCTTCGGTGATGCGTCCTCCCGCCCATTTACAACCCGCGGGCGCCGCCACTTGGCCGAAGGGAGGGTTTAACAACAGATGAGTGGCGCGGGAGAATAGCGCTTCCTGCTTGAGACCATCGGCAACGAGGATGTTCGGGAAAAACTCGGCATTTGAACTTCGCAATGCTTCGTCTGTTTTGTGTCGCTGGCGGGCGAGCAGGACGAGGCGTGTTCTCGCGCCTTCGATAAACTCACGGTGGAGGTCGGTGCCCGTGAGTTGGCGTCCCCATTGACGCAAGGTGTCCGGCAGTGTTTTACACAGGGGAAGTTTTCTGGCCACCGCGATTAGAAGGTCGCCCATGCCGCAGGTTGGGTCGTAGAAAACGCTCGTTGCATCGAATCCCGTGCCGCAATCAATCAATTGTGAGCCGAGGTCGGTCCCGGTAAAGAACGCCCCAAATTTCCGCCGCGTTTCCACCGGCGCTACGCGGCGGAGTTCAACACTCGCTTGACCATTCAGGGCCGCGTCAACCCGGGTGTCCCAACCCGCAACGCGGTGCGATTCCACCGCCAGACGTTTCAACGTGGAAACGTAAGCGGAGTATTCGCTGAACGGGCTGCGTTTAGCTTTTTTCAGCACGGCTGTCATCGGGGATTCATTGTCTCAATTAACATGGTTCAGTTCAATTCAACGTTTGGCGGCCATTGATGTTTCCCCTGGCGCGAGGTGGTGGATGAAGTGCTGCACCCAGGCGAAGTTGGCGTTGCCCCGCGGCGGGACGCCGAACTGCCAGCGCACGTCGTCGTCTTTGCGGAACCAGTCGGTGTCGTTGAACTGCGGGCCAGCGAGGACGTAGTCGGCGCGGAGGTCGGGATGGAGGTCGCGGCGGAAGGTGTCGGCGTGCTCGGGACCGAAGTCGGCCTCAATGCCGCGCAGGGCGAGATTCATCACCGCGAGGCGGCGCGTGGTGGCGTTGCTCTCCTGCCTGTAGATGCTGATGTCGCCCAGCTTGCCGCCGTGGGCTTCGACGAACTTTTCCGACTGCACGAACATGCCGCCGGAGCCGCAGGCGGGGTGGTTTGAGTTAAAGTGCATGGGGTGATCCTGCCCTCGGAATCCGGGCATGGAAAGCACAGGATGCTCACGACTCTCCGCCTGCACGGGCATCTGGCCGAGGATGTCGTGGCAGCGTTGGAACTGGCCGAAGAGCTGGTCGTCGAGATCGTTGCGGTCGGTCAGCACCACCAGCGTCGGATTCTGCATCGCGCTCTCGCGGATCACCCGCGCGGCGAAAAAGAGCATGGTGAAACTCTTCCCGCTGCCCTGCGTGTGC
>JAYTXL010000345.1:0-2579 GCA_043742955.1 Verrucomicrobiota bacterium
AATAGAAGTGGCGTGCTGCAGCACTTACGCACCCAAGGAGGGATTATGTTAGAAGTCAGCTTTAATTATCGGTATTTGTTTTTGAGCGGGTCCTTAGTGGCACCGCGAAGTTTGGCGATACCAGCATCACGAGTGCGGGGAGCAGTGACCTGTATGCCGCGAAGCTTAGGGCGAGGTGAGCGCGCGCGGCTCCTGTCCGCGAACGGCTAGGCCGATGGTTGAGGTTCAGGTTTGATTTTGCTGGTTCGCAAGACGTTTTCAAATACCCCTTCAAGCAGGTTGACGTGGGTCGACACCTGGTGACGCCGGGCCATTTCCGCCGCCCCGTCCCTCAACTGGGCATGGTGCGCCCTGTTCCCCAGACAGGCGACGATCGCATCCGCCAGGCCCGGTGGCGTCGGTGGTTGGCCGGGAGCGAGGTGGCCATTGACCCCGTCGGTCAGCCAATCGGAGATGCCGCCAACATTGAATGCAGTGCTCGGCACGCCAAAGTGCCCCGCTTCCACACCGGCCAAGCCGAACGGTTCCGGCCAGAGGCTGGGAACCACGAGCAGATCGCACTCTTGAAACAATGCGTCCCGTTCTTCGGCGGTTTGCCAGCCGGTAAACTGAATATTGATTGCTGAGATTTTCTGCATCAGCCGGATCGACAGGCATTCCAACCGTGGCCGATCCACGCCATCACCGGCAAAGGTCACGTGCAAATCCTTCCCCAACTTCGCGGCGGCCAAGGGGAGCGCCGCGAGCAGAACATCACCGCCCTTGAGCGGGTCTATTCGGCCGAGAAACAACAACCGCCATGCTCCATCGTCCGGGGCGAGGGAGGCCGCAGTGGGCGCCGGCGGTGGCGGGACCGGCAGCGGAACGATTGAAACGCCCTTGTCGAACCCATGGCGGCTGTATTCGTGGGCCATGTGTGAACTGGCCACGAGGACGGCATGGTAATGAGGGAGCAAGGCCAATCGCCGGGCTTGGCGGGCGTAATCGCGAAACATGGTAACCGGACTCAACCCTCCGCAGCGACGCGGAAAGTAAAACGCGAGACAACCGAGCCCGAACTGGCGGTCGCAGGGTTGCCTCGTCGGGGACTTGAACGATTTGGCACCGCTGACGCAGGTGCCATGATAGCCATGCGCAAAAAGAATGGCGGGCGCGATGCGAACCAGTCTGGCTTCCAGATCCAGATCCTGGAGGCCGTGAAGGTAAAGCAGGTCGGGCCGCCAATTTTTCAGGGCCGCGAGGGCGGTTATTTTACCGCGATCAGAAACCGACCACATGGGCAGGTCAACCGAGGGGACAATCATTGGGCGATCCGTTGGTCCCTCGGCCTCGTGGAGGAAGGCAACCTGATGTCCCCGTTCGAGGAGGGCGGGGATGATAATGGACAAATGGGTTTCAATTCCCCCCACGATCCGTCGGTGCTGGTAGGCGAAGGCGATGCGCATAGCGTGGTTAGTCACTCCGGTTGTCCTGCTTGCCTGGTCGGCAAATCCGAAGGGCCACCCCCAGGTCTTCTGTCCACGGATCGCCGGGTTGCTCCCACGGCTCGGCGCGTAATCCTTGGTCCGCCAATTCGCGCTCCAAATCATGCCGCGACCAGCCCAGTTTTGGCCATAGGCCGGGATGTAATTCGACGAAGAGCGCGAACTCGTTTCCGGCCGATTCGATGGTCCGGCGCGCTCCGCGCAACACGTCCAGTTCAAATCCTTCCACGTCAATCTTGATGAAATCTGGCGCGATCCTTTTGGCCGCGCAAAAATCGTCCACCGTGACACAGGGAACGCGCACGGTGTTGTCGGCGGGGCTTTTTTCCGCAGCCGCGCGCAACCGGTTGGCACCCTGGAATCCGTTCGCCATGAAATCCGATTGTCCGGACCGGCCGGCGACGGCGGCTGGCACTGGAAAAACCACCGACGCGAGGGCGTTGAGTTCGATATGGCGGGTCAATCCAGCGAAGGCTTCCGGCGCGGGTTCAAAGGCGAACACCTTTCCCTGCGGGCCAACGCAACGGCCGAAGAGCAAGGAATAATTTCCCGCATTCGCTCCGATGTCCAAAACGACACCTCCGGGTTTGAGGCAGGCTTTGAATGCATGATACTCCATCGGGTTCCATTTGGTATAACGGTAAGCGGGCAGGATGCGGACGATTTCGCCGCCGGGCAGCGAGCGTTTCAGGCCTTTGCCACCGGTGGGCAATTCCAGCAGTTTGTGGTACGCCCGGCGCAAACTTGTTCGCACCCGACTATCACCGGCGGGTTTTAAGGGTGATGCATCCATACGCTCAAGTTAAGCCACGCAGGCGTGACTATATGCCAACGCTGACAAATCGACAGAATCGTGTTGCCCGACATTTCGAGACCCGCGCCAACTGTAGCGAGCCAGTCGGCAACCTGCTTTCCATTTTTGAGTTCGCGTCGGGGCATAAATTCATGAGCTGAACGACACCCGGATTGTAACGGACCGATCGATTTAACGCAAAGACGGATTGGTGTTGAAGGGGCCAGATGAAATAGAGGGCCAGGACTGGGTCTGACGGGTGCTGGAAGGGCGATCCGCAGGTCGGGTTTTCCGGGGTGGGA
>JAYTXL010000346.1:0-2280 GCA_043742955.1 Verrucomicrobiota bacterium
CTTCCGTCGGGCGCATGGGCACCTCATTCCCCTGCGTGACGACGGGCTGATCGGCTTCCCGGCCCTGGGCACGACCCTCACACCCGCTGCAAACCCCGCTTGCCCACCCCCGCCTCCTTCAGCAATATCCCCGCCTTCATGAGTGATGTGGCACAAGAGCAGCAAGGTCCTGGATTCGACCTGGTGACGTGGTTTGAAGTCAACAAACGCCCGATCGTCTGGGGTTTGGGTCTCATCGTCGTGGCGATTGCCGGGACAATCATCTGGAAATCGCAACGACAGGCGCGGATGGAAGCATCAAGCGGCGCGTTGTTGGCGGTCACAACCGCTAACAAGCAGAGCGTGGCGGTGGCTGAGTTGGACAAGGTGGTGGAAGCCCACTGGGGAAGTGCGGCGGCCGCCCAAGCGGCCTTGCTGGCCGGCAAAGAACTGTTTCAGCAGGGCAAGTACGCGGAAGCGCGCGCCCGCTTTGAATCCGTCACCTCGGGCGCGGCTTCGGACGATGTCTCCGCCGCCGCCCAATACGGACTGGCCGCCTGCCTCGATGCCGAAGGCAAGTTGCCGGACGCGCTGGCCGCCTATCAACGGGTTGCCGATTTTCCGGGCGGCAAACATTTGAGCGGCCTCGCCAAGTTAACGAGCGCCCGGATTCTGGAATCCCAGGGCAAGCTCAAGGAAGCGTTGTCGACCTACGACGCCATTTTGCGCACGCCAACCTCGGCGACCGCCCAGGAAGCCTCCCAACTTCGCTCCACGTTGTTGCGTCTGCACCCGGAACTGACCCCGGTACCGACGAACGCTCCCGCGGCCATGGTTCCCGTCCCGGCGAAGTGAACCAATTCGGCTCACACGGCGGGGCGCCGACACCGCCAGCACCGCCCCAGATCCGGGCCGAACCGAGCCTTCCGGATTGATTTAGGAATCCGGACGGTGCGCGCGAGCGCCCCACCCCGCCCAGTCAATCTCCCCCCCCCAGATTTTCTCCCCATCCCCTTCCTCGATTTGCATGAAGATCGCGATCATTGGCACCGGCTATGTCGGACTTGTCACCGGGGCCTGTTTTGCCGAAGTCGGGCATCAGGTCCTATGCATCGACAACGATCGACGAAAGGTGGATCTGCTCCGCACCGGAGGCATGCCGATCTTCGAACCTGGACTTGAGGAATTGGTCAAAAGCATGACCCTGGCCGGTCGCCTGACGTTCTCGGACTCGGTTGCTGACGGGGTGGCGAAATCAGAAGTCATCTTCATTTGTGTGCCCACACCACCGCTATCCGATGGTGGCGTGGATCTCAGCTTCATCGAAGGCGTCGCCCGGGAAATTGCCACCAGCCTGACCGGCTATCGGATCATCGTCGACAAGAGCACCGTCCCGGTTAAGACCGGTGAAAAGGTCGCGGAAACCATCCGTCGCTACTCGCCGACGAAGGTTGAATTCGATGTTGTTTCCAATCCGGAGTTTCTGCGGGAAGGATTCGCGGTCGAGGATCTCCGCCACCCCGATCGAATTGTCATCGGCATATCCAGTCCCCGTCCCGGAGCGGCCATGCGGGAACTTTTTGAGCCGTTTCACGCGCCCATCATCATCACCGACACCAATTCGGCCGAACTTATCAAGCATGCGGCGAACTCCTTCCTCGCGCTCAAGATCAGTTATATCAACGCCATCGCGGCCATCTGCGAGGCCGCGGGCGCCAATGTGCTCGAGGTGGCCCAGGGCATGGGCATGGATGAACGCATCGGACGCCGCTTCCTGAATGCCGGCATTGGCTTCGGCGGCTCATGTTTCCCCAAGGACCTCAGCGCCTTCATCCGAATATCCGAACAACTGGGTTACGATTTCCGCCTGCTGAAGGAAGTGCAACGCATCAATGCCGATCAGATGGATCGCTTCCTGAAGAAGATCACCGATACCCTGTGGGTCTTGAAGGACAAGCAAATCGGCGTGCTGGGATTGGCGTTCAAGCAAAACACCGATGACGTGCGCACGTCCCCGGCCATCGAGCTTTGCCAGCGCCTGCTCAAGGAAGGCGCTCGCATCCGGGTATTCGATCCCCAAGCCATGCCCAAGGCCCGGTTCGTCTTGCCGCCGTCTGACAAGGTGGTATACGTGGAGACCTTGGAAGACGTTGCGCCCAAGTGCGACGCCTTGGTCCTGGCCACGGAATGGCCGCAGTTCGGCAAACTCGATCTCGCCACCACCCGCAAGGTAATGACCACGCCGATCATTTTTGACGGGCGCAATCTACTGGACCGAACCGAGGTGGAAGCCCATGGGTT
>JAYTXL010000347.1:0-3498 GCA_043742955.1 Verrucomicrobiota bacterium
GCGCTGGTCAGCTTCTCATACGTTGCGAGCTTCCCCGGCTCATGGGCGAAACGGTCGGGATGATGCAGCCTCACGAGCTTGCGCCAGAGCGCGCTCAACTCACCGGCCTCGGCCTCGGAAAGCTCGCGCTTGCTCTCCATCGCCGCGGCGGTCTCGTATTCCCGCTCGATCTTCCGGCTTCCTCGTCGCTCGGCATGAAACCCGCGCTGGTAGTTCGCGCTGGAGTTCGTCGGGAAAAGTGCGGAGGCTCGCATCGAAGCATGAGCACGACAACCGAGTTGAGCAGACACGCTCGAAAAGGGCCGCACACTTCAGGCAAGACATCGCCTGAAGTGTGGTCGTTTTTCAGTGGTGCGATGGGGTTGGATTTAGGACTGGAGATGGCTGGATTGCATCCAACGCTCGCAGTCGAATTTGATTCTTGGTGTTGCACAACAATTCGTCGGAATCGTCCATCCCTGACGCTGCTCGAAGGGGACGTGACGAGGACTTCGGGGGCGGAACTACGGATACTGAGAGAGTATTCCGGCGAGGTTGACTTGATGGTCGGCGGCCCACCCTGCCAGAGCTTTTCGCCAGGCGGTAAACGCGCCGGCTTGAACGATCCGCGGGGCAATCTGATTTACGAATACTTCCGACTCATCAGCGAAATCCGCCCGAGGTACTTCGTGATGGAAAACGTCGGGAATCTCATCACGGCGGCACTCAACCACAGGCCCATCAAAGACAGGCCGGGCAAGCATTGGAACCTTCGGTCTTATGCCAATGGGGGAGGCGCGGTGGAGGATGGAATCGCACCGATGTCGGAGGACGAACTTTCCGGTACGGCGATTCGTCAAATCCTCCACGATGTTCAGAGTCTTCGTTATCATGTGACGTTTGGAGTTTTGGATGCGGCAGACTTCGGCGCTCCGCAACACCGTTTGCGCTTCGTCATGTTCGGTGCTCGCGATGGATTTCCTCCAGCTTTGCCAAAAGCCACCCACGGGGATTCGCTCCTTGGTCTTTTGCCGTTCAGGACTATACGAGACGCGATTGGCGACGTCCGCCTCAACCCTGGGGCGCATAGTTCCTACACGGAAGAGATGGCCGCTTTTTTTTCGCTGATTCCACCGGGAGGAACTTGGCGCAATTTGCCGATCAAACTCCAAAAGGAAGCGCTCGGACCTGCCTTTGAATCGGGCGGTGGTAAGACCGGATTTTTCCGTCGTCTCGATTACGACGGTTTGGCACCCACGGTAACAACAAAGCCAAATCGCAAAGGAAGTGCGATGTGCCATCCAGAGTTTGTGCGCCCGATTTCCGTTCGGGAGTGCGCGCGGCTTCAAGGTTTTCCCGATGATTGGATTATCGAAGGCGCAATGAACCAGCAGTATCAGCAAATCGGCAACGCAGTTCCGACCTATTTGGGAAAGGCCATTGGAGCTGTGTTCGCTCCTCTGCTTGTCGGTGCGGCTGTTCCGAACTTCCCACCCCCACCTCGTTTGGAACAACTGCTTGAAGTTGCCAGCGCGCGACTTCGCCGAGCTGCGCACAACAAGCGCGGCAAGATCCGGACCCTTGATCTTTTTGGTGAACTCTCGTGAGCGTTCCCATTCTCCACCTTCCGCCGGGGCATCCACTTCACGGACTGCCTGAACCGCTGCATGGCCGGTTTGCCGCGGCTCAGCGGAACCTAATCCATCTGGAGTTTCCGACGGCGGGCGCGATCTGCGCCCGAGTGTTCGACGATCTCCGAATCAGCGTGAAACCGCCAAGGGATTTGGCGGACAAGCCGGTAAACGAGTTGTTGGACCTGCCATATCGGAAGCTCTCCCAACTAATGTTGGTCATACTACAGCAAGCCGGAGTGCCGGAGCCATCGGTGGATAGTCTTTCCAAAACAATCGCCCAACGTTTTCAACTGCTCCGCGCCTTTCCGAATCCGGATCGAACATTGGAAACGATTGAGGCCAAAATTCTCGCGGTCGTGGATAGTCTGCCAAAGACGGCGGCTGATATTGAGCGCGGCAAAAATCCAGGCGACGTGCTTGACCCCTACATTCTGGCAGCATCCCAGCATCTTCTCTTCGCGGGTGATTTTGGTGCGACCGTCGGTGCTGCTGTCGCGCACAAGGCATTGATGATGATCGAAGGTCTGATCGGGCACCTGCACGAGGACGTCTTGGGTGAGATGCGCGGGAACATCCGCGCTCCTGAGCCGCGAGGCGAAAATCAGGAGCAAATCAGCCTCACCATGAACCCATTTCCCGGAGCGGATTTGGTACAGCCACCTTGGAGCGCGAACATCCCTCTGCGGTTTCATCAGATCAAGAACAAGACCGGGTCGGCAAAAGGTGGGGATGGCAAGCGACTGGGTGATCAATTACAGCGACTCAAAGACACCTACGGAGGCGAGATTTTTTACGACGCATTGATCGGAAACACATTGCGCGGGCATCGTTCACGCGCGGGCGTCGAAGCTGCTGCACCATCCGTCGTAGTGCTGGTTGGAGAGGCGGCATTTGAGGAGCTGACCGCAAGCCGCCAAGGCCCGCAGCTTCTTCTTCGTGTTTACCAGTCGGCATTCCAAGAGGTCGCAAGAAAATCCGGCTACAGCGTCGAGTTGATCTCCGCGACGATTCTTGAAGCCTTTCGCGCACGAGCCGATCAGCTTGGCGAAGGCTTCTTGGAATCGGTCTTGCGAGTGGCAACAGCCGGCCCGAGGTCCGTCCAAGACAGTCGGAAAGCCCATAGTCCCAATGACGATTCCGCGTCGGTGGTTGGCGAAGATTCCGGCGATTCCAAGGGATGGCTATTCACGAATCCGTCTGCACAAACACCGGTGAGATACCGAAACACGTGAAAGTCAAAATGATCACGCCGATGCTTTCACACTCGTTGCGAAGTTTAGGACTTTGGCAACACAGTTTTTGCGCGGGGAAGGGAGCGGAGCGACGTCGCCAGCCGCCCCTCCGCAAGCTCCGGGCCTTGCCCATTCGACAGGCTCAGGCTCTGAGCGAAGTCGAACGGGAGCCTGTCGAAACGGCAGGCAGCCCGTAGGGTGGCCACCTTCAACGCGCGTCGGCTTTTGCCTCGCTCATGCGCCCTTCGGCTGCGCGAATGGATTGATGATTTCCAATCCGGCGACATGGGCGAAATCCGCTTCGTTCCGCGTGACCAGCGGCAGGCGGTGGAGCAGGGCCGTCGTGGCGAGGATCGAGTCGGCCAGGCTCATCTTTTTCTGTCGGCGCACGAGATCGTCCCGCACTTCACGCCGCCGCGGGCTGGCGCTGCTGAAAACGAGCGCGTGCCTTTTCGGCGAGCTTCGGGTGTTCCTTTGCGCCTTGCAGCAGGCCTTCGATGCCAAGGTCGCAGTCGAGTGATTCCCAATGCAGCGAGTAAGGATGAACCTGCATTGCGCCCCGCTCGTCGTCGGTGGCGAGCAGCAGCGTGGGATAAAAGCTGAGCGGCACGGTGAAGGTGAAGCCGTCGGCCAGTTCCACCGTGAGCCGCGAG
>JAYTXL010000348.1:0-8400 GCA_043742955.1 Verrucomicrobiota bacterium
CTTTAACGTCTCCACCTGGTTGAAGGCGCGGGCGATGATCCGGCCCTCGCGCACGACCACCGCACCCACGGGCACTTCCTCGGCCGCATACGCGCGCATCGCCTGACGCAAAGCCTCGCCCATGAAGTAATGGTCGCTGTGCAAGTCAATGATCGGTTCGTCAGCCATGGGTTCCGGGTGGTGGAGGAGCGCTCGACTCCTCCAGCGTCCACTCATTCCGGCCATCGGGAAAACAATGGCAATGTGCGGCAAAAAAGCCGCCGCGGTAACGCCAAAATAACGGCCAGACCTGCTCGCGATCGGTTTGCGGCAAAGCCAGACCGGCGAGCGCTGCCGGGGAGAAGAATCCGAACTCCCCCTCCCGATGCGGGGGCGGCAGCGTGGTGAGCCGCGGTTTGATTTCAAAGAGGAACATCAGCCAGTGCGCCTGTCCTGCGTAACCGTATTCGCTGATGAGGCCGGTGAGATGCAGATCGGATGGCTGCAGTACCAGCCCGGTTTCCTCGTGCGCTTCGCGGCGGGCGCAGGCGTAGGGTGACTCGCCCAATTCCGTCTTGAGCTTGCCGCCGAACGGGCTCCACAAGCCGCGGTTCGGCTCCTGCGCACGGTGCAGGAGCAGCACCTCATCTGCGGCATTGAAACCGTAGAGTAACGTCGCGATTTTATGGGGCAGCGCCATCGCCCTGAGTGAAACAGGGAATGCTCCTTCGGGCAAGCAGCGGGAAAGCTCGGCGGGAACATTCAACATTCAACGTTCAACATCCAAGGACGAATCGAATCGCGCATTTGGAAATTCGATGTTGAATGTAGAATGCTTCTTAAGGCTCATGGAGTAGCGGCACTTTGAACAGGTACGCCGAGTTTCAACCGGCAACGGCTTAAATTTCCGCTTGCATCCCGGCGTCCAACACGGAGAACTGTTGCTTATGAAACCACGCGTTCTCTGTCTGCTTGCGCTCGTCTGCGCCTTCACGCTGGCCGCCGCCGAGCCGGCCAAGAAACCGACCATCGTCCTGATCAGCGGCGAATTTGAATACCATTCGGCGGAATCCCTGCCCGCTTTCAAGAAATTTCTCGAGGCGAAATACCCGGTCAACTGCCTTTACCTCCAGCGCAAGGGCGGCACGAATATCAACGACATCCCCGGCCTGGAAGTCTTGGAGCAGGCCGACCTCGCCGTGATTTTCATCCGCCGCATGACGTTGCCCGAGGCGCAGCTCAACCAGTTTAAGAAATATCTAAACGCCGGCAAACCAATCGTGGGTATTCGCACCGCGAGCCATGCCTTTGAGAATTGGAAGGAATGGGACCACGACGTCCTCGGCGGCAACTATCACATGCACTACGGCCATGAGTTGCTCCCGGTCATTCGCGCCGCTCCGGGAGCCGCGCACCATCCAATCCTCCACGGTCTGCCCACGGAGTTTGTGGCCAACGGCGGACTGTACAAGAATGCCCCGCTGCCGGCGGGACCCGTGCCGCTGTTGTTCGGCACCATACCCGATCAGCCCGTCGAGCCGGTCGCGTGGACGCATAGCTACCAGGGCGCGCGCATCTTTTACACGTCGCTGGGCCACCCGAAAGACTTCGAAACCGAGCCGTTCAAGCAACTGGTGGTGAACGCGATTTATTGGGGGTTGAACCAGCCCGTGCCGGTGGCGGCTCCGGTGTCGAACCTGAAGGGCGCCAGCGTCAAACGCATCGGGGTCGAGGAATTTGAAAAATTATGGCGGGACAAAAAGAATGTGGTGCTCGATGTGCGCACGGCCGGCGAGTTTGCGGACGGCCACATCCCGGGCGCGATCAACGTGGATGTGAACGCACCGGACTTTGCGAAGCGGGCCGCCGCCCTGGATAAGAGCAAAACGTATCTGGTGCATTGTGCCGCCGGGGTGCGGAGCGCCAAGGCTGCCAGCCAGCTCACGCCGCTCGGGTTCACCTCGCTCTACGACCTCGCGCCCGGTTTCAAAGGCTGGGAAAAGGCCGGGAAACCGACGGAGAAATAGGTCCGGAGCCAGACGGCCACCGGGGGCCGCGTCCATCCGGTTATTTCACCAGGAGCGCAAATGGTGGGGCGAGGCTACTGCCGAGCCGGCTCACTTTTTCAAGGCGTTCACGAACGCCTCGTAGTGCGCCGCACAGGCCGTGCGGGATTGGGCGGTTGCCGCCGCCGAGGCGTCCGGCTTTTCGGCGGGCTCGATCAGAAAACGGTAATTCACTTTCAAGGTCTCCTCGGCCTTAAGGCGCTTCTTGAAAAAGAATCCGAAGCGTCCGTAATCGCGCCAGGACAATTCCTCGACCGGATTGCCCGGCGCATTGAGTTCCAGGCTCGTATACCAACGCGCGCCGATCGGGAAGAGCAATCGGCACCATTTAAACTCCGGGCTGACGATCTTGCCGGCACCGGCGGGCAGGTCGGGTTCCCAAAGATAGGCGGTTTCCTTGGCGCGATCGGCCACTTCATCCGCGGCTCGAAAATGGATGCCCGCGTGCTGCAGGTCGCCGTCCAGTGAAAGGTCCCGCGCGGATTTCAAAACAAACTGCGCGTCCACTTGCGTCCGTTTCCCGTCCGGTCGCGAAAGGGTGAGCGTGCGGGTTTCGGTCAGGAGCAAATCGCTCTCCTGGGCATCTTTCTTGCCGCCGCGCCATTCGATCTGGGCGACGAGGATTGCGGAATCTTTGCGCGCCTCCAATTTCTCAAACTTCTTAACCGTCATCGTGCCCCCGTTATTGAAGTGCCACAGGTCAAACGAGCCGAGGTCGGAAATGATCTTGTTCCAGCCGATGTAAATGCCGCGATGATGCGGATATTTTCCGGCCGGCTTGCCTTCCTTATCCAGCCCGCCGTTGGTGACGAGTTCACCCGCTTCGCCATAGACGTGCAAGTACGGTTTAAACTGACCGTCCCCGTGGATGAACGTCGCGACCGGCCGGCTATCAAGCCGGATTTCGACTTGTTTGCCGGGGCCGCTGGCATTGTCCTTTTCGGCGATGGACCATTGGGCGGCGCGGCTGGCTGGAAGGGGGCCGGATAGCGCGGCTAAACAGAGCGCGACGGCGAAAAGTAGCAGTGATCGTTTCATAGACTTGGTACGCTGGGGTTACGGGTTTAGGAATTGGAAAACCGTTACCACCGCTACGCAGGCGGTCAAGCAGCAATCACGCTGCGCTCCATCGGGTGCCCGGCACAGCGCCAGAAAGACCTTGCCGGCGAAGGCCCATTTGTTAAAAGCGTTATGCCGTTCGAAAAAACAAAAGAATATCATGATCAAATCCATCAAACACGCCCTCGCCTTCTGGTTGGTTTCCGCCGTTGCCATCGGCTTCTTAGCCCCCCTGCGGGCCGCCGACAACCCGGCCGACAAGCCCGCAGCCAAACCGACCGACAAACCGGCAACCGCTCCTGCGGCCGCCAAGAAACCCAAGCGTCGGGGCGTGCCCTTCACCGGCAAGCTGGAGCTGGTGGACAAGGTGGCCAAGACGATCACCGTCAAGGGTAAGGAAAAGGGACGGGTAATTCACATCACCTCCCAAACGCGGATCGTGAAGGCGGGCAAACCTGCCACGCTCGAGGAGGGCGTCGTGGGCGAAGAAGTAAGCGGCTATGGCCGGCTGGTGGGCGAGGAAAAGCTTGAGGCTATCAGCGTGCGTTTCGGCCCGCGGCCGGAAGGTGAGGGGTCCCGGGCCAAAAGCAAAGACGGGGCGAAGGCCGAACCCAAGGCCGAGGAAAAGAGGGAGAAAAATTGATCCGATTATTCCGTTTAAGGCAGCTCCGGGCAGGCCGTGCGTGGCCTGCCTTTTTCTTTGTGCCGGGCGGGCGCGCCTTATTCGTCGCCGCCCACCTGGTATTTTTGCACCAGCAGATAACTGCGGGCCGCAAATAGAGCCATGGCAAATTCGTCGTAGCTTTGGTACCGGTCATCCGGATTTTTCGCCAGAGCCCGAACCAGCGCTTCGTTGGTCAGCGGGGTGATGTCCGAGCAGATTTCGATCGGCGGCGTCAGCGGCGTATAGGCTTGGGCCGCCACCACATCCTCGTTGGTCGCGCCTTCGAAGGGCACGCGGCCCGTGACCGCATGATAAAGCGTGCCCGCGAGGCTGTACATATCCGAACGGAAATCCTCGCGGCGTTCGAGGATGCGTTCCGGCGCCAGATAATAGGGCGTGCCGAGGACTTCGTATTCGTCTTTTTTTTCAACCTCCGGATTGCGCGCCAGGCCGAAGTCAATGAGCTTGGGTTCACCTTCCGAGTTAAAGAGGATGTTGCCGGGCTTGATATCCAGATGCAGCAGCTTGTGTTTCAACGCCGTGGTCAAGGCATTGACCAGCTTGTAGCCGATGTCGAGCACGTCGAGCTCCGGCACGCGCTGCTCCTTCTCGATGCGGTTGTCCAGGCTGCCGCAATCGGCCACCTCCAGCGCGATGTATTGCTGACCTTCGAATTCGTCGAAGGTGTAGATGTGAATGATGTTGGTGTGGTTGAGCGCCGCGCACGCCTGGGCCTCCTTGCAAAAATTTGCGCACGCCTGCGGGTCTTCCGCATACTCGCGCTTCATCACCTTGATGGCCACCTCGCGCAACAGTTTGGTGTCGTACGCCCGATAGACCGTGCCCATGCCGCCGGAACCAATCACAGAGCGCAGCTCAAATTGCCGGAGCTGCATCGGCACCATGATCCCGTAGCCACAGCGGGTGCAATTGTAAATCGCCAAAGGCGACAACTCCGGGGAGATGAAATTGTTCACCCCACAGCCAGGGCAGGGCACCATGCGGTACTTGCCTAGTGTCGGTATAATGGTCACAGGAAGAACATAGCATCCACCGGTCGGGCGACAAGTTCAGAAGTGCGGGCACCCCTTTCCAGAAACCCCTGCCGCCGACCTGTTTTCCTCCCGCACTGACCCTGACCGCCCCCGCCCAGGCGCCGGGAGATTTTAGTTTGACCCCGTTTCCTCCTGCAACATAGCTTGGCCCCGTGGCCGCTGAAGCACTTCAACCCAATCCCTGGATGGTGGCCCCGTTCGGGCTGTTGCTGGCGGCCATCGCCCTGGCCCCGCTCTTTTTTCCCGGCTGGTGGGGCCGGCATTATCCCAAGGTGGCCGGCGTGCTCGGCGGCGTGACGCTAACCTATTATCTATTTGTTCTGCAGGCCCCCACGCGCGTGCTGCACACCGCCCATGAATACGTGAGCTTCATTGCCCTCATCGGCGCTCTCTACGTCGTTTCCGGCGGCATCCACATCACGGTCAAGGGCGAAGCAACCCCGCTGGAAAATGTGCGGTTTCTCTTCTTCGGCGCGCTGCTGGCGAACCTCCTCGGCACCACCGGCGCCTCAATGCTGCTCATCCGTCCGTGGCTGCGGATGAACAAATACCGCGTCACCGCCCATCACGTCGTCTTTTTCATTTTCATCGTGGCCAACGTCGGCGGCTGCCTGACCCCCATCGGCGACCCGCCGCTCTTCCTCGGCTACCTGAAAGGGATTCCGTTCTGGTGGGTGATCGAACATTGCTGGCCCATGTGGCTGGCGGGCGTGGGCATTTTGCTCGTGATGTTTTATTTCGTGGACCGCCGCAATTTTCTGCGCGCGCCCAAAGCAGTCCGCGACCAGCTCGCCGAGCCAGCCGACCGTTGGCGTGTGGAGGGGGTGCCCAATCTGTTTTTTCTCGCCGTAATTCTCGGGGCGATCTTCATCGATAAGCCCGCTTTTCTGCGCGAAGGCTTGATGCTCGCCGCCGCGGCCGGTTCCTATTACAGCACCCGGAAGGACATCCACGCAGCGAACCACTTCAACTTTCACCCGATCCAGGAAGTGGCCATTTTGTTCATCGGTATTTTTGCCACCATGATGCCGGCGATGGATTGGCTCCAGCTCAATACCGGCAGCCTCGGCCACCCCACGCCGGGCCTCTACTACTGGGGCAGCGGGGCGCTCTCCGGCGTGCTGGATAACGCGCCGACCTATCTGGGCTTCTTGAGCGCCGCCGCGGGCCCGGCGGTGGACCACCCGGCAAAGCTTGCCACCCTGGTCGCCACGCCGGAATTTACCCGCCTCCTGCTTGCCATCAGCGTCGGCTCGGTTTTCTTCGGCGCCAACACCTACATCGGCAATGGTCCGAACTTCATGGTGAAAGCGATCGCCGACCACCAAAAAGTCCACACGCCGGGCTTCCTCGGTTACGTCTTCAAATTCACGCTGCCCTTCATGCTGCCGATGCTCCTGGTGATCTGGTGGATTTTCTTCCGCGTCTGACCGGCCATGCGCTTCCTCTACAACCTCCTGTTCCTCGTCGGTTTTGCGCTGAGCACCCCTTTTTATTTCTTGAAAATGTGGCGGCGCGGCAACTGGCAGAGCGGTTTCGCCCAACGCTTCGGCCGCTATGAAGGCCGGCTCAAACAAGCCTTGACCAACCGGCAGGTGCTCTGGCTCCACGCCGTCAGTGTCGGCGAGGTCAACGTCTGTACCCAGCTCATCCAGGCCCTCGAACCGCGCCTCCCCAACCTGAAGTTTGTCGTTTCCACCACCACGTCCACCGGCATGGGTGAACTGCAGAAGAAACTGCCGTCGCACATCGAGAAGATTTATTATCCGATCGACCGCCGCCGCTTCGTAACCCGCGCGCTCACCGCCATCCATCCCGCCGCTGTCGTGCTGGTCGAGGCGGAAATCTGGCCCAATTTTCTCTGGCACGCCCGCGACTTCCAGATTCCGCTCTTCCTGGTCAATGCCCGCCTCTCCGACCGCTCCTATCGCGGCTACCGACGCTTCGGTTTTTTGTTTCGCCCGATCTTTGCGGCCTTCGACGCCGTGGGCGCACAGAATGAAACCGACGCCGCGAAACTCCGCGAGCTTGGCTGTCGGCCCGAGGCCATCCACATCGTTGGCAACCTGAAGTTCGACGCGGCCAAGCTCGATGAACGAAGGTTGCTCGATGTGCCCGCGCTCTTCCGCCAACTGGGCGTGCCGGTAGGCGCGCGCATCCTGGTGGCCGGCAGCACGCACGCCGGCGAGGAAGCCATCCTCGCTGGACAATTCCTCCGGTTGCGCCGGCAATGTCCCGATCTCTTTCTGGTGCTGGTGCCCCGCCATTTCGAGCGCGGAAAAGCCGTTGGTGACGAACTGCGCGCGCTCGGGTTGAAGTTTGTTTATCGCAGCGAACTCCTGACCAGCAGCCAGTTCAAACCGGGTGACGTGGATTGCCTGCTGGTCAACACGACCGGCGAGTTGAAATATTTTTATGAATATGCGTCGGTCATTTTTGTCGGCAAAAGCCTGACCGCGGAGGGCGGGCAAAATCCCATTGAACCAGGTGCGCTGGGCAAGGCGATGGTTTTCGGGCCGAACATGCAGAACTTCGCCGCCATCGCCGCCGCCTTCGTCGCCGGGAACGGTGCCGCGCAGGTGCGGGACGCGGCGGAGCTGGAGCAAGTCTGCGGCGAGCTGCTGGCCGACGCCGCGCGGCGCGCGGATCTGGGCCGGAATGCGTTGGAGGTCGTGCGGGAAAATCAAGGCGCCGTCGAGCGGACGGCGGACTTGATTGTGAAGCGCCTTACTGGATGAGCGCCGACGTTCGCGCCGAGAGCCATTGCACGTCGGCG
Organism: Verrucomicrobiota bacterium; assembly: GCA_043742955.1. Taxonomy (GTDB): domain Bacteria; phylum Verrucomicrobiota; class Verrucomicrobiia; order Limisphaerales; family JAYTXL01; genus JAYTXL01. The sequence goes on from JAYTXL010000348.1 coordinate 7,600, forward strand.
TTGTTGGGCGAGTAAACGCCGAGTTGCAAAGCGGTGCCGGTGGTTGGTGGCTTGGTGCGTGGATCATGCCAAATATGGGTTTCCGCGTGGCCGTCCGCGAAACCCAGGTTGCAGCCACCGTTATGGTAACTGCCGGGATAATCCAAAATGGCGTTGAGCTGCGGTTGGTTTGGATCTGCCATGATCACGCCAAACACGCCGTTGTTGATGCTGTCAGGGTGCTCGTCAAGAAAGACGAACGCCTTGTCCGGCGAGGGCGCCACGATGTCCGCCATATTTGAGTATACCCGGAAGGGTGGCGACGGCAGCGCGAGGTAGCCCAGTGGATCCCCCATGGCATTGCTCATTGCGTAGCTGCGCGCGCGCGGATAAATCTGGCCGTTGATGTTGGCAGTGCTGCGATCCGAGGGGCATTTGAACACGCGGGCGTTCTCCAAGTATGAACCAAGCCTGGCGAATTGTGGATCAACCAGAAACGCGGTGTTGGTGTTCGCCGCACTGCCGCTGTAATCCAGCCAGCCCTGCACCCATCCTCCAGTGCCGCCCGGGGGTTCGATGTTTGGCACCAACCGCCCGTCATGGTCATCGGAATACAACTTCCACCCCAAGAGCAACTGTTTGACATTGCCTAGACACTTGATGCCTTTGGCCTTTTCCTTCGCGCGGGACAGCGTGGGCAGCAACACACCCGCCAGTATGGCAATGATTCCGATGACCACCAGCAACTCTAGCAAGGTGAAGGCTCCCTCTCCGGCAGGGCTCTTAGCGGAGGCGTTGGCAAGAGGTGGGTACCGTGATTTC
>JAYTXL010000349.1:0-17306 GCA_043742955.1 Verrucomicrobiota bacterium
GCCGGCGGTTCTTCTCGGAGCCGACATCCTCAGAAACCCCACCCAGCCGGTCGTCGAGCGAGCCGGTGACGGAAAGAATCGCATCGCGCCAGGCCTCCACGTCGAGCCGGCGACGCGTCATCCGCGCGAAAAAGCGGTTGTCCGGATCACGGCGCTCGGAGATCGGGGCGAGCGAACTTTGCTGCCACGCGGCGGAGAGCAGGATCTCGCGGTGCAGATACTTGAGGGACCAGCCACTCGCCACGAAATGCGCCGCCAGATCGTTCAACAGCCCGGGGTGCGTGGGCGCGTCCCCCTGCACACCGAACTCGCTGGGCGTCTCCACGATCCCGCGGCCGAAATGATTTTTCCAAACGCGGTTCACCATCACGCGGGCGGTGAGCGGGGCCGCATCTTCGACGATGGCCTGAGCCAGCTCGAGGCGGCCGCTGCCCGTGACGAAACGGCGCGGCTGCCCGTCCCGCGTGGGGAACGCGGACAGGAATCGGCGCGGCACCACCTCGCCGGTGTTGTTGGGGTTGCCGCGCTTTTGAATTTCCAGATCCCGGGCCAGGCCCGGCCGATAATCCATTTTTGTCCCTTTGTTCTCGCCCGCAGACAGGACGTAAAGAGCCGCATCCTCCACCCCGTTCGCCATCGGCGCGTGATAATTTGGCGTGCTGCGTTCGACGGTGGCGATTTTCGCCTCGAGCTCAGCGAGCTTGGCCGCGAGATCCGCCGGCGCGGGCTTTTTCGCTTTCAAATCATCCCGCTCTTTCTTGAGGCGGGCGACCTCCTCGCGCGCCTTGACCACCGGTGCCCACAACGCCTCGGAGACCGTTGGCCGCTCGGTGATCCGCACGCTCGCAAACACGCCGGCGATCGCGTAATAGTCGGCGGTGGAAACCGGATCAAACTTGTGGTTGTGACAGCGCGCGCAGCCGACGGTGAGGCCAAGAAAAGTGCGACTGACGGCATCGACGTGCTCCTCCCATTCATCGGCGACCGTGCCCTTGATGATTTCGGGCGGCAACAGCAACTCCTTCCAATAGGTCGGGCTCAAGCCGAGGAATCCAAGCGCGTGACGATCCTCCAGCGGCATCCCGGGCATGAGATCGGTGGCGAGCTGACGCTTGATAAACTCGTCGTACGGGACGTCATCGTTGAGCGCCCGTACCACCCAGTCACGATAGCGCCACGCCGAGCTGGTCGATTCGAGCCACGACGCGGTTTGGTCCACGTAACGCGCGAGGTCCAGCCAGTAACGTCCCCAGCGTTCGCCGTAATGCGGCGAGGCCAGCAGCGAATCCACGAGCCGCGCCAGCGCCGCGCGATTCACGCCACCGCCCCGGCTGATTTCAGCAGACCAATGCTCCGCCTCGGCCGGTGTTGGGGGCAGGCCAATCACATCGAAGTAAAGCCGTCTTACGAGCGCCGATGCCGGTGCGGCGGGGGCGGGTTTCAGCCCGTCCGCCTCCATTTTGGCGAGCAGGAAATAGTCGAGGCGCGTTTGCGGCCAGCGACCCTCGCGAACCTTCGGCAATGGAACCGGGCGCAAGGGTTGAAACGACCACGGAATGGGATGTTCCTCGGACTGGGCGGCCTTTGCGGTGGCCGGCGCGGCCGAAGTAGCAGCAGAAAAAAGTGGGACCAAGGCCAGGACCAGCAACCAAGTCACACGATGGAGCATGACCCAACAGAACATCGACTCTGCCCGGCATTCAAGGCCGAATTGTCGAAACTTCGAGTTCCATGAACCGTAAATCGATGAACACATGGAGGGGCATCGTTCCTGCCGTGCCCTGGAACGTAGGGCGGGCACTCGCCCACCACCAGGGTCGTCGCCAGCAGATCAGTTGCTTCATCACCCGCGCGAACGCACTCGCGTGACGAACTGGAAGCTCGCCCTACGTTGGTGGCTCCGCTCAAAACTTCATCGCCTCGAAGGCCTGCTCGTACAGCCAGTGCCCGAAATCGTTTGGATGGTTGATATTGTTGCCGAGCAGCGAGGACTGATCCTTGCGCTGCAACACCATTTCCCACGTCCCATAAACATCCACATACGCGCACCCGGCTTCGGCTGCGGCCGTCCGGGTCGCGTCGGCATACTGCGTCATCCGATGCGTGCCGTAATGCCAGTGGTCATTCGGCGGGAACGCCGAAAACAAGATGACGTCCGCCCCTTTGCGCTCCCGGATCATTCGCACCAGGGTCATGAGGTTCTGCTTGAACTTCGGCAAGTCCATCGAACCGAGGTTGTGGTCGTTCATCCCAAAGCCCACGAGGACCAGATCCGGCTTCACCACCGTGCCCAGCGTGGTCAGGGGCTGCAGCGAGGCGGGCTTCTTGTCGAACCAGTCGATGCCTTGCTGCGACGTGTAGCCGGACAACGAAACATCCTCCACCTCGATTTTGGATTTGGGAAACTTGCCCTGCAGATAGCTCGCGTACCTTTGCTGGAATCGGAAGGCCAGCTCCGAGGCCTCGCCGCCCGAAGTGATGCTGTCGCCGTAAGACACAATTTTAAACGGCCCGCCGGTCGTCAGCTTTTTGCGCACCACGAGCAGATTCGGCCGCTGATCATTCGGCCTGGCCCATGGCTTGCCGTTCGTCGTCCGGTAGTCCGCCCACACAAACCACTCGTGATTCCGGTAGCTGGGAAACTTCGTGTGATCAAAATCCTTCTGTCCATACAGACAATTGGTCGAGTAGTCGGGGATCCTGGAAGCAGCCAGGCGGGTGATGGTTCCAGCCGCATAATCAACGGCATAGTCCGTCCCTTCCTGATAAACCGTGCCACCCGGCTTGCCCGTCACGTAAGTGCTGCGCAGGGTCAGGCTCCCCTTTTTCACTTGATCGAAACAAAGTTTGCCCGGCTCGTTTTTCACCAGAACCAGGCTCTCGCCCTGAACATTCATCGTCTTCCCGGTTGCGCCATGAACATCCAGCTGGCGAGCAAGCCCACCGAGAAGAACGACGACCGCGATCAACGGACGAATCCAACGGCCGCAGGAAATACGCTCCGGAAACACTTGATAATTCATGGTGTGGTGTCCCAAGCCCTATTTCTTTTTCTCCCGGATGAGCTTCGCGAGAAACTTCGCCGTCTCGTCGGCGATGACATGGTAGCCGGCCGAATTCGGATGACGATCACCGAACCAGCCCGGCAAATGCCGAAAGTGCGCGTCGAGGACGTTGTCCATCGCCTCCACCGTCCCTCCGTGGACGAACGGCTTGACCCACTCCCGATCCTTTTCCGGAATGTTCGCGAGCGGAAAGCGACGGTAATTGAGCATGTTTGGGCCGTGCACCAACTCGGCGGCGTAGCGCGGATAAATGTCAAACAGCATCAACTTCTCCTCCTCGGCCACTTTCTTGATGAGGCCGTTGATCCGCGCGCTCGCGTCGGGCGGGAGATAGGGAATTACGGTCATCGGAATGATCGTTGCCTGGGGGAAATCCTTGCGCAAGCGGCCGATCAAGTCGCGAAAGTCCTTCGGGAAATTATTGGCGAAATCCTCACGCCGCGAATTGTCGTTCAGGCCGTAGCGGATAAAAACGTAATCCACACCCGGCAGCTTCGGGACCACTTTGTCGTATCGGTTGGTGAGCAAACCATGAATGAACTCACCAGAAAGCCCCAGATTGATGACGTTCACCGGCGGCAGATCCTTCTCGGTGGCCAGCAGCAGGCGGATGACATCCTCGAAATGCGGCCCGGCGGGATGGTGCCGCCGCGGCACGCTTTCCTCGGTAGTGCTGTCACCGAGCAGAAGGACTTGCACTTTGCCCTCGTGTTCGGCGCGCGCAGTGGCGAGTCCACCGTTACCGGTCAGCAGAATCAGCAGGGCGAAGGTGGAGGAAAACAGGCGTAGGGTGTTCATAGTATTTTGGAGGCTGCTTATTACTTTCAGCAGGCCATCCTGGGAAGCAAGCCTTTTCCACCGGCCGATTCTTCCCGGGGCGAAGCGCCGTTTCCGGCCGGAGAATCCACCTCATTTCAGTGAGCCAGCAACGGAGTGGCACCAGAAGGTCGCCCACAGCGTGAGCCGTAGGATGGAAAGAGTTCAAGCCACCGCGCAGCGACCGCGGGTATGGCTGGAATCGCTCCGCTCCTCGACCGGGCCCAAGGTAGGGATGGCGCGCGGCACCGTCCCCGTCGTCGAGCGCAGCGTCAGACGACGGCAGCGGATGGTGCGACGTTCGGTTTGCCACGCCGGTTCCGCCCGCACGAGGTGGCCACCTGCTCGTGCCCTGACTTGACCAATGCGGGCGACCCAAAAAAATGGGAACCGGCACAGCCTGGCGGCGATGAAAATGGTGCGGACTGCTTTCCGAACCGGTGGGGGGCGTATTTCGGCCAAAATTTTCGGCAATTTTCGATTGCATTCAACCTTCACTCAGTTCTGAATTATTTTTCGCCCGCGAACGTCGAAAGGGATTGAACCGGGCGTGAACAATGTATTGTTACCGACCGAGACAAACGACCTTGAGAACCGTATGATGAAATTATCCAGTTTATCCGCGCGATTCTGTGCCTTGGGCTGCGTCACTCTCACCCTGGCGCAGACCTCGGCGTCCGCCGCCCCCGCCGGCAAGAAAGTCAGCTATTTTCAAGACGTTCGCCCCATTTTTCAAGCCAACTGCCAGGGGTGCCATCAGCCCGCCAAGTCCAAGGGCGGTTATGTGATGACCGACTTCAAGAAACTCCTCGCGGGCGGCACGACGGCGGGCAAAGCAGTCGTACCCGGACAACCCGCCAAGAGCGCCTTGCTCAAGCAGATCACCCCGGTCGGCACCGAGGCCGAGATGCCCAAAGGCAAGCCACCGTTGAGCGAATCGGAAATCGAACTGGTGCGCGCCTGGATTACGCAAGGGGCCCGCGATGACACGCCGGCGGACGCCGTAAAACACTATGACGCGGAACATCCGCCGCTCTACGAGCGCCTGCCGGTGGTCACTTCGCTGGACTATTCCCAGGATGGCCGCCTGATTGCAGTCGCCGGTTTCCATGAAGTGCTGCTGCACAAAGCGGATGGCACCGGTGTTGCCGCCCGGCTCGTGGGCATGTCCGAGCGCATCCAATCGGTGCGGTTTTCGCCGGATGGAAAATCGCTGGCGGTGGCCGGCGGCCTGCCGGCCCGGCTCGGTGAAGTGCAAATTTGGGATGTTGAAACGCGCAAACTAACACTTTCCGCCCCAGTAAGTTACGACACTGTCTATGGGGCAAGCTGGTCCCCGGACGGCACCCTGGTCGCTTTCGGCTGTCCGGACAACACGGCGCGGGCGATTGAGGTGAAAACCGGCAAGGAAGTGTTCAAGTTAACTTCCCATAGCGATTGGGTACTGGACACCGCTTTTTCCGTGAAGGGCGACCATATTATGTCCGTGGGTCGCGACATGACAGCCAAGCTGACGGAAACCGCCACGCAACGGTTCGTGGACAACATTACCTCCATTACTCCCGGCGCACTCAAGGGTGGCCTGGCGGCGGTGGCCCGGCATCCGGCTGAAGATCACATCCTGGTCGGCGGTTCCGACGGGGCGCCGCAGATCTATCGCATCCAACGTCAGAGCGTGCGGGTCATTGGGGACAACGCCAATCTCATCCGCAAATTTCCCGACATGCCCGGGCGCATTTTCAGCGTGTCCTTCAGCCGCGATGGCCAGCAGTTTGCGGCGAGCAGTTCGCTCGATAACCGCGGCCAGGTCGTCATCTACGCGGCGGCGACCAACGCCGTGATGCCCGACGCACTGAAGAAAATAGCGGAAAAAGCGGCCGACAAACGGACCCCAGACGAAAAGGGCCAACTGGAAAAATTCCAAGCGGATGGTTTCAAGCTGGAATCCCAGTTGGACGTGGCGGACAGCGGGATTTATGCAGTCGCCTTCAGCCCCGACGGCAAGACCGTCGCCGCCGCAGGCCAGGACGGCAGCATCCGTTTCATCAAAGCGGCCAGTGGCGAAATTATTAAGTTGGTGGCGGCCGCGCCGCTGACGACCAGTAAGAGCGCCCTTGCCCAGAGTGGCAAAACGCGCGCGACTAGCGCCCCCACGGTTGAGGCTGCGGTAAAAGAAATGCTGCCGCCCGGGGCGAAAGTGATGTCCCTGGAAGTGGAGCCGGCGACGGTGAAACTGGGCAGCCGGAATGATTATGCGCAAGTAATTGTCTCCGCCAAACTCGATTCCGGCGACACGGTGGACGTGACCCGGCTCGCAAAACTTTCTCCGCCCGGCCAGCTCGTGGAGTTGACGCCGCGCGGTCAGATCAATTCGCGCAAGAATGGCGCGGGACAATTGAAGATTAGTTTTGGTGGTAAATCGGTGGCCGTGCTCGTGCAAGTGGCCGGGGTGAAACAGACGTACGATGCCGATTACATCCGGGACGTGAACCCGGTGCTCTCGAAACTGGGTTGCACCGCCGGATTGTGCCATGGCTCGAAGGATGGCAAGAGCGGCTTCAAGCTCTCGCTGCGCGGCTACGACCACGAGCTGGATGTGCGGGCGTTCACGGACGATCTCGCGTCGCGGCGCGTGAACTGTGCCGCCCCGGACGACAGTTTGATGTTGCTCAAGGCGGTCGCCGAAGTCCCGCATGAAGGCGGTCGGCGCACCCCGCGCGATTCGCGCTATTACCAGATCATGCGCGAATGGATTGCCGGCGGCGCGAAGCTGAATGCGGCGTCACCGCGCGTGACGAAAATTGAGATTTTCCCTAAAAACCCGGTCGTGCAAGTGATTGGTTCCCGACAACAGATGCGGGTGCTGGCCACGGATGCGAACGGGGCCACCCGCGACGTCACCGCCGAGGCGTTTGTGGAGAGCGGCAATGGCGACGTGGTTAAAGCCGAGAGCGGCGGACTCATCAGCACTCTGCGCCGCGGTGAAGCGCCGATCCTGGCCCGGTACGAAGGCAACTACGCAGCCACCACCGTCACCGTCATGGGCGACCGCACGGGCTTCGCGTGGCAAGAACCGCCCGCCTGGGGCAAGGTGGACGAATTGGTGGCCGCAAAATGGAAGCGGATGCGGATGCTGCCCTCGGATCTCTGCTCGGACACCGACTTCATCCGCCGGGTGTATCTGGATTTGACCGGCCTGCCGCCCGGGCCGGAGGACGTGCGGAAATTCATGACGGACCCGCGCGAGGCGCGCACCAAACGCGCGGAGCTGGTGGACAAACTGGTGGGCAGCGAGGATTACGTGGACCATTGGGCCAGCAAGTGGGCGGATCTGCTGCAAGTGAACCGCAAGTTCCTTGGTGAGGAAGGGGCGCGGATTTTCCGCGATTGGATCCGCGCGGAAGTGGCGACAAACACGCCCTACGATAAATTTGTAAAGAAGATCATCACTGCCACCGGCTCGAACAAGGAGAACCCGCCCGCCGCCTACTACAAAGTACTGCGCACCCCGGTGGATACGATGGAAAATACAACGCATCTATTTCTGGCGACGCGATTTAGCTGCAACAAGTGTCATGACCATCCGTTCGAGCGCTGGACGCAGGATCAATATTATCAGACGGCGGCCTATTTCGCGCAGGTGGAGCTGAAAAAGGATCCGGCGAGCGGCGATCAGAATATCGGCGGCACGGCTGTCGAGGGGGCGAAGCCCCTGTTTGAGATCGTATCCGACATGCCCGCCGGCGACGTCAAACACGACCGCACGGGGAAGGTTACGCCACCCAGCTTTCCATTCCAGGCAAAGTTCGAACCGAAAGAAAAGGCACCCCGCCGCGAGCAACTCGCCGACTGGCTGACTTCGCCAGACAACCGCTATTTTGCCGCGAGCTACGTCAACCGCATCTGGGGTTATTTGCTCGGAGCGGGCATCATCGAACCGCTGGACGACATTCGGGCCGGCAATCCGCCGACGAACCCGGAGCTCTTGGAATGGCTGACGCAAGAGTTCATCAAAAGCGGCTTCAACGTGCGGCAGCTCATCTCAACGATTTGCAAATCTCGCACCTATCAGCTGGCCGTCGGGACAAACAAATGGAACGAGGAGGATCGGACCAACTACTCCCACGCCCTGGCGCGGCGTCTGCCGGCGGAGGTGCTCTTTGACTCGGTGTTTAAGGTCACCGGCTCCATGCCCAGCTTCCCAGGGGTCAAAGCCGGAACGCGGGCGGCCCAACTCATGGACAGCTCGCTCGATGTGGCGAGCGGCCTGCTCGCCAGCTTGGGCCGGCCGCCGCGCGAGAGCGCCTGCGAATGCGAGCGTAGCAATGACATCCGGCTCGGATCCGTCATGGCCCTGCTCAGCGGTCCCACCGTCAGCGGCGCCATCAACGACCCGAACAACGCCATCGCCGGCCTCGTCAAAGGGAACGCGGACGACCGGCAGCTGGTCAACGAACTGTTTCTCCGGATCCTCAACCGGCCGGTGACGGACAAGGAATTCAAGTCGGCACTGGGCACCGTTGGGTTGATTGAACCGGAACATAAAAAACTTCTCGGCACCCTCGACGCGAAGCAGAAGGAACTCGCGCCAATGATGAATGAGCAGGATCGCCAACGGCAGGCAGCCATCGACCTCGCGAAAACGACGCTCGATACCTACGTGAAGGACAACGCCACCAAGGTGGCCGCCGCCCAGAAGGCGTGGGCGGATAACATCACCTCCAGTGCCGCCAAACTCGCCGCCTATGAACCGACCCTGCCCGAAAAGACGGCCGCATGGGAGAAGGGCTTGACGAACGCGGCCAAAGCCACGGCCTGGCAGCTGCTCAAATTTGGAGAGTTGAAGGCAACCACGGCCGCCAAGCTCGTTCAATTGCCGGATGGCTCCGTGCTGGCCTCCGGCGCGGCGGGCAACGCAGATTATACACTAATGGCCGACACCTCGCTGACGAATATCACCGGCGTGAAGCTCGAAGCGATCCCGGACCTAAGCCTGCCCAACTTTGGGCCCGGTCGCGCGCCGGATGGCAATTTCGTGCTGACGGAACTGCAATTCGCCTGGAGCACGAAGACCGCGAAAGACAAGTTCATGGACATCGGATTCAAGGAAGCGAAAGCCGATTTTTCGCAGGCGGATTTTAGCGTGACGAACGCCATTGACGGCAAGGTGGTCGCCGGTGCCAACGGTTGGGCCGTCTCGCCCAAGACCAGCGAACCTCGGGTCGCCATCTTCCAACTGGCCAAGCCCGCCGGTGACGAGAAGGGTTCCCAACTTCGCTTTCAACTTATTCAAAAATACGCCGATCCCTACACGCTCGGCCGCTTCCGGATCTCCGTCATGACCGATGCCCAACCGCTGGATTACGGCTATCCGCGCGAGGTGCTCGACGCGCTCGCCGTTCCATCGGCGAACCGCACTCCGGCGCAACAGGAGACGCTCATCGCCCATTATCGGGGCGTTGATGCTGAACTGCGCAAGCTGGCGCACGCGACGGTGACCGCCAAGATTCCGCTACCGGTGGATCCGAAGCTCGTTGAGCTTCAGGGCGTGCTGGCGAAGGCGAGTCTGCCGGTGGTGCTCGATCCCAAACTGGTCCAACTTCGCGAGGATGTGGTGGCGAGCACCAAACAATTGGAGAACAAACGGCTGACCGGGGCACAGGACCTGGTCTGGGCGCTCGTAAACAACCCGTCATTCCTGTTTAACCATTGACCTAAAAACGAATCTGAAGGACAGTCCGAAACCAGCATCGAAAGGCAAACTATTATGATACGCATTCCCGGCGGTAATTGCAGCGATCTCTGTGCTCCGAGCATGAAGTTAACCCGGCGCGACCTCCTGCGGATCGGCGGCTCCAGCATTCTCGGCCTCTCGTTGGGCGGGATGTTCCAGCTCAAGGCGATGGCGGGCGAAAGCAAAAAGGCCGGCGGCCCCGGCTGGGGCAAGGCCAAGAGTGTCATCATGGTCTATTTGCAAGGCGGACCAAGCCATCTCGATTTGTGGGATCCGAAAGAAGGCCTGTCCGACAAGATGCGGAGCGAATTCAAGCCGATTTCAACCAAGATTCCCGGTATCAATTTCACCGAGATCCTGCCAAAGCTGGCCCAGGTGAATGACAAGTTCACAATGATCCGTTCGATGAGCTACACGCCGAACGGACTCTTCAACCATACCGCCGCGATTTACCAGATCATGACCGGCTACACCACTGACAAGGTGAGCCCGTCCGGCCAGTTGGAACCGCCCAACGCGAAGGACTACCCGAATTTTGGTTCGAACATCATCCGGCTCAAGCCGCCCACCGCGCCGATGCTCCCGTTCGTGATGCTCCCGCGGCCGTTGCAGGAAAGCAACGTGGTTGGCAAAGGCGGCAGCGCCGGCTTCCTCGGCAAGGCGTTTGATCCCTACACGCTTTATCCCGAAGGCGACGACCTGAACCTCGCCAAAATGGACAATGTGAAGACCGACGACCTGAAACTGCCGCCGGAAGTTTTCTCGGTCCGTCTCGAACGCCGCGCCAAGCTGCGCGAAGCGATCAGCGAAGCGATGCCAGACATCGAGAAGGCCACCGAGCAATATAATTTGGACGCCTATTACAACCAGGCGCTCAGCCTCATTGTTTCCGGCAAGGCGCGCGAGGCCTTTGACCTCACGCGGGAATCGGAGAAGATGCGCGATCGTTATGGTCGCAACACTTTTGGACAAAGCTGCCTGCTGGCTCGCCGGCTCGTCGAAGCGGGCACGCGCGTCGTCGAAGTCATCTGGCCCAAGGTCGCCAACTCGGACAATCACTCCTGGGATCATCACACGGGACTGAGCACCCGGATGAAAACCCAATCCGGCCCCATGCTCGATGCCGGCCTGGCCGCGCTCATCGAGGACTTGGATCAGCGCGGCATGCTGAGTGAAACCCTCGTGCTCTGCATTGGGGAATTCGGACGCAGCCCCGAGAAAGGGGTCAGCACTTCCGGTAACAGTAACAGCGCGGACGGTCGCGACCACTGGCCGTATTGCTATACCTCGGTCATCGCCGGTGCCGGCATCAAACGCGGATATGTTCACGGGAAATCGGACAAGACGGGCAGCAGCCCGGCGGAAGACCCGGTGCATCCGACCGAATTGCTCGCCACGATGTACCACGCGTTCGGCATCGACCCCGAGACCATCGTCTACAACCACCTCAAGCAACCGCGTGAATTGGTGAAGGCGAAAATCGTGTCGAAGCTGTTCGCATAAGCGGACGCAGCCTGGATCTGCGCACGGAATTAACCGCGCGGAATGGTTCCGTAATCCCCTGCCTCGCTCCCTTTCTTAGCCGTCATTTTGACAGGGGTAGGGAAAATGGTTCCGGCTCAGCACGCCAGCGAACCTGGGTCGGCTCCGGGGAGTGGTTAGCCCCGCGGATGAAATTTCCGGTGCACCTCGCGCAACCGGCTGCCGGCGACGTGCGTGTAAACCTCCGTGGTACTGATGCTCGCATGGCCGAGCAGTTCCTGGATCACGCGCAGATCCGCGCCGTGCTCGAGCAAATGGGTGGCGAAACTGTGGCGCAGCATGTGTGGGGTGATATTTCGATCGAGGCCGGCCTGCTTCGCCCGTCGCTTTACCCGTGCCCACATCGTGACGTGGGCGAAGGGGCTCCCGCGCTGCGTCAGGAACAGGTTGGCCGGGGAGCGCGGGGTGACGAGCTGCGGCCGGCCCGCCGCCAGATAGCGCTGGATCGCCCCGATCGCCTGCCGCCCCAGCGGCACCACCCGCTCCTTGTTGCCCTTGCCAATGACCGTGACAAAGCCGGCGTCGAGATGCAGTTGTTCCAGCCGGATGTGGCGTAGTTCGGCCAGGCGCAACCCGGAGGCATAGGCCAGTTCGAGAATCGCCTGAACGCACAGATCATTCGTCGTTTCCTGTGCCGGCGGGGCGAGCAGTTGCGTGATTTCCGCGTTCGACAGGGCTTTGGGCAGGCGCTTCCAGCGGCGCGGGAGCGAGAGGTTTTCGGCGACGTTGGCGGGCAGCAGTTTTTCGTTTTCGGCGAACCGATAAAAGGCGCGCAGCGCGGCGATTTGCAGATATAAACTTTCCGAGCTGAGTTTGGCGGTGGACTCTTTCGGCAGATCGGCGGGCGTGCGTTCGCGTTCGTGCTGGAGGTAGGCCATCAAATGTTTCAGATCCACCGTGCGCCAGTCCCGGAGGTTTTGCTTTTCCGCCCACGCGACGAAGCGCCCGAGCATTGCCGCATAGGTTTTCGCCGTATTATCGGCTTGCCCACGCTCGTGGCGCAGGTAGGTGAGGAAATCTTCGACCAGGTTTTGCATCAAAAAAATCAGACTGATACCAATTACTAATGACTGCCGGTAAATAGCAGGTCGTGCGTTGACGCCGTGCGACTGCGGCTAGTGGCACGGGCGTCCCGCCCGTGAGTTTCTTTGGCGGCGACCCTTGCGCTGACGGGAACACACGGGCGAGACGCCCGTGCCACTGCGGGTCGCCAAAGCCGCACGACCGCGCGGCCATTCCAACGGTCAGCACCGGGAATTGGTATTATTGTACGTCGCTCTCTTGCTGAAAGTGAATGATTCGCCAGGATTCGCAATGTTCAAGTTCGGCGGAAATCCTCGCCCTCCTGATCCCGGTGGCCGCCGCGCGCGGCTTCCGTCACCCAACCGTAACGCATTCGTCACGGGTGCGACATTGCCGCGCCGTCGCCGCCGTGTTATGAGAGGTTTGCCATGGCAAAAATTCTAGTAGTCGATGACGAGCCGGACGCGGTTGAACTGATCGAGTTCAATCTCCGGAACGCCGGTTTTGAGGTAATTACGGCGGCGGATGGCGCGGAGGCGTTGCGCAAGGCGCGGGCCACGCTGCCGGACTTGATCCTCCTGGACGTGATGTTGCCGGAGGTGGACGGCCTGGCCGTGTGTAAACTCCTGCGGCACGACCCCAACACCACGGCGATCCCGATTATCATGCTGACCGCCAAGGCGGCCGAAATCGATCGCGTGGTCGGGTTGGAACTGGGGGCGGATGATTATGTCACCAAGCCGTTCAGTCCGCGGGAGCTGGTGCTCCGGGTGAAAGGACTGCTGCGGCGCGGCCAGACGCCGGAAACTCAGGCGGAGCGAATGGTGTTTGGCGAGCTGGTGATCGATATCCCGCGCCATCTGGTAACCGTGTTTGGCAAGCGATTGGAGCTGACCGCCACGGAATTCAAACTGCTCGTCCTGCTGGCCCGACGCCGCGGACGGGTGCAATCCCGGGAACAATTGCTCAAGGATGTCTGGGAATATGACACCCTCATCGATACCCGGACCGTGGACACACATATGCGGCGTTTGCGGGAGAAATTGGGGCGCGCGGCCAAGCACTTGGATACTGTGCGGGGCGTTGGCTATTGTTTTATGGAGCATTAGGGCCGGGGAGTTCCCGCGTCTACGCTGTTGCATGCGGGTCAATAATGGCGGAATAATTTGTCCCTGATGTGGCCGTTTATTGCCTTCTTGTTGCTCGCCCTGCTGCTGGTCCTGCACCGGCAGTGGCGTCAGCGCCGGGCGGACTTTGAAACCGCCCTGCTGCGTGCGCGCCGGGACTACGACGAGTTGAAGGAGTTGCACCAACAGAAAATGGCGCAGGAAAGCGCGCAACTGCAGGCGTTGTTTAACAGCATGATTGAGGGCGTGCTGCTGCTGGATCAGGACGGGCGGGTCCGTCTGGCCAATGAGGCGTTGGAGCAATTCTTCAATCTTTCCAATGATATCCGGGGCCAGACCATCATGGAGGCGCTCCGGTTGCATGAGTTGCAGGATTTGGTCCGCCGCACCACCGCCACGGGACAGGTGCTTGATTTTGAGTTGAACCTGCCCGGTTTGGATGAGCGCTGTCTGCAGGTTAATTCGAGCGTCTTCCTGGACCGCGACGGCAAACAGCAAGGGATGATTCTGGTGTTCCACGACCTGACGCGGCTCAAGCAGCTGGAAAATACCCGCAAGGAATTTGTCGCCAACGTCAGCCATGAACTGCGCACCCCGCTCTCGCTGATCAAAGGGTTCGTCGAGACGCTGATGGATGGGGCCAAGGATGATCCCGCCGTGGCCACGCGCTTCTTGCAGACCATCGACAAGCACGCCGACCGGCTGACCTACCTGATTGAGGATTTGCTCACCATCTCCCGGCTGGAATCGGGGCAGATCACATTAAATCTGCAAGAGGTGGCCCTGCGTCCCCTCGCCCAACGGGTAGTGGACGATCTCCAAGCCCGGGCGGTTGAAAAAAATGTCACCTTGGAAAATCGAGTACCCGCTGACCTCGCCGTGCGCGCCGATGCAGATCGCCTGCAGCAGGTCATCTCGAATCTGGTGGACAATGCGATTAAATACGGCCGACGCGGCGGGCGCGTTTTGATCGGCGGGCAGGTCGCGGAGGCCGGCGCGGTGGAAATGTCGGTCTTGGACGATGGCCCGGGCATCCCGCCCGAATCCATTGACCGCGTTTTTGAGCGGTTCTACCGGGTGGACAAAGCGCGTTCGCGCGATCAGGGTGGCACCGGATTGGGCCTGGCCATCGTCAAGCACATCGTGCAATCCCACGGCGGCGAGGTGCGCGTGACGAGCGAGCTCGAGCGCGGAACGACTTTCTACTTTACGCTGCCGCCGGCTTAGCCAGGCGGTGGGGAAAAATCTTTACCCACGGATGGGATCGGATAAACACGGATCCGGTCGACTTCAAAGTTCCACGCGACACCTCCCCACGCCGGACGGGCGGATGTTCCAGGCCGGTTTCCAACTCGCGCCGATCAGGATCGAGTGTTGGTTTTGAACTCAAACCGCTTTCCTTTCACCTCGTTCTTTGCTTTGTTGGTGCGCGCAGATGGACACCGCCAAACCAAAATCATTGTCTTACCGGCGCTCGCGCTTCGCGACGCAGTTGCCGCTCGATTACCGCTACAGCCCGTCCCATGCGTGGCTCGCGCGTCAAGTGGACGGCACCTGGCGGGTCGGCATTACCAAGTTCGCCACGCGCATGCTCGGCGACATGGTGGATCATGGCTGGGAGGCTGCGCCCGGCGCAGACGTCGATTGCGGTCAGGTTGTCGGCTGGCTTGAAGGGTTCAAGGCCATTTCGGACATTTTCTGTGTGGCCGACGGAACATTTCTGGGCGGCAATCCCCAGCTGAAGGAGAGGGTCACGCTTGTGAATAAGGACTGTTACCGTGCCGGCTGGCTTTATGCAGTCCGCGGCACGCCCGACGGGAAATGTCTCGACGTCCACGCGTACGTGAAACTGCTGGACAAGACGATTGACCGGATTTTGGAAAAGCAAATGGGAGACGACAGCAAATGACCAAGAAGCTGGATTCAAGGTTGCAGGCTAAAGGTTCCAAGGCGCGACCGGTGCCGGGTCAAGGCAAGGTGGCCAGGCCCCGTGTTCGCTCCCCCCGCAAATCCCGGACCGCGAAAGCCGCCCGTCCGCGGGCGCGCTACATCATGCTGGGCGGATTCCTCGGTGCGGGAAAAACCACGGCGGTGGCCAAGTTGGCGCAGTATTTGACGGCGCAAGGGCTGCGGGTTGGACTGATTACGAACGATCAGGGCCGGGAACTGGTGGACACCGCCATGCTGCGTTCACGCGGTTTTGCGACCGAGGAAATTCCCGGCGGCTGCTTCTGTTGCCGGTTTGATTCTCTGGTCGAGGCGGCGAGAAAACTCACGGCTACGTCGCGCCCGGATGTATTCATTGCCGAGCCGGTGGGCAGTTGCACCGATCTTGTTGCGACCGTAACCTATCCGCTGCGGCGCCTATACGGCGATCAGTTTACCATCGCGCCGTTGAGCGTCCTGGTGGATCCAGCCCGGGCGGGGCGCATCTTCGGAGCGGGACAGGGGCAGAAGTTTTCCAAGAAGGTGGCCTATATTTACCGCAAGCAACTCGAGGAGGCGGACATCATCGTCATCAACAAGGCGGACACATTGACCGCGGACGAGCAGCATGAATTGGGTCGTGTTTTGGGGGAAGCGTTTCCCGACAAGGAAATCTTCCACGTGTCGGCACGGACGGGCCAGGGGTTGGAACCGTGGTTTGCGCGCATCACCAGCGGAGAACAGCCCGGGGGCAAGGCGATGACGGTGGATTACAAGATCTATGCCGAAGGCGAAGCCTTGCTCGGCTGGTTGAATTGTACCGTGCGATTGGCGGCCAAAAAATCGTTCGACGGAAATAAATTTCTCCAAGCGCTCGCCGCTGATTTGCAAAAGCGGTTAAGCAAAAACGGCGCGGAGATCGCCCATTTAAAAATGACGCTCGATCCCGACGCGGGCCTGGGCGATCTCGCCGTCATCAACCTGGTGCGCAACGATTTTGTGCCCGAGTTGTCGCAAGGACTTGAGGAACCGCTCACCGGCGGGCAGTTGATCCTCAATCTTCGCGCCGAGGCCGCGCCGGAGGTTTTGCGCGCCGCCGTGGAGGCGGCCGTGGCCAAGTGTGCCCGGGCGAACAAACAGCTCACCGCGAAACTGGACCACCTGGAGCATTTTCGTCCCGGCAAACCGCAGCCGACGCATCGGATCACCAAAATGCGGTGAATTGGCCCGGAGCGCGAGTCTGCGACTCGCAGCCGCTCTCGCCCACCGGGAGCCGATTGAATAGGGTTGAGGCCGCTCGAACCGCGGACATTGCTGCGGCTCACAGAGCCGCGCTCCGGACCGCGCAACCCGCCCGCAAAACCAATCGTTGGCAACCGGAATTAGCCGTTGTAGTTTGACCGGCGAAACATGACGACACCGCCGCGCATATTATATTGCCACTGCCAGTATGCCCAGGTTGTTCCACCCGAGGTGAAGGCGGCGGTGTTGCGCCAACTGGCGGAGTCGGGTGTGGCGTTCGATGCCGTGGCGGATCTTTGCGAAATGTCCGCGCGACAGGATCCGTCCCTCAAGCGGCTCGCCGACGGCGGCGCCGTGAAAATCGCCGCGTGTTTCCCGCGCGCCGTGAAATGGCTCTTCCACGCCGCGAAAGCCGACCTGTCTTTGGACGCGGCCGAGGTGCTCAATATGCGTGTGCAAAGCGCTGAGGAGGTTTGCACTGCGCTGTTCAACGGCGAACTGAAAGCGAATATACCAAAGGGAAAAGTCACGGCGAGCGACGCGTCGAGTATTCCATGACGGGATGACATAGGAAAAATCATGAAAGCAAACTACCGAATCAAAGCATGGGGGTTGATCATCTTGGGCTTCTGGATGGTGGCGGGCACCCTGCCTGTCAACGCTGCCTCGCCGCCCTTCCAATGGGCCAACCGCATTGCCAGCACGACGAACACGGACATTGAACTGTCCAGCGGGATTGGTGTTGGGCTTTCCGATGTCATAAAGACGCATAGAGGAGCTTGAGACGGGGCACGGCGGCGGCTTCCGCGAGTCGATCGCGCAGGGATTGGC
>JAYTXL010000350.1:0-3456 GCA_043742955.1 Verrucomicrobiota bacterium
GCGTGGGGGCGGAGGGTTCGCCCGGAGTTTACGGATCCAACAACGATGGATCGTCGTTCCGCACGCTGTTCACCCGGGTCGAAATCGGATGCGCTGCCAACGCGCCGGCGGGCGCCGCGCGCAGGAGCTCCGCGGCGTTCGGTTCAGACAGCGTCTCATTTTGCAGCCATTCGTCCCGCGCCTTCGCATCCTTCAGCAGAACGGGCGTGCGATCATGGATCGAGGCGAATTCCTCGCTCGCGGCGCAGGTCACGATCGCGGCGGAGACCACCGGTTCGCCCTCGGGCGGCCGCCAAATTTCCCACAGACCGGCGAGAGCCAGCGGAGCGCCATCCGGGGCGTGGAAATAAAACGGCTGCTTGGGGCCGGCGCCTCGTTTCTGCCATTCGAAGTAACCAGTGGCTGGAATCAAACAGCGTCGCGCGTTGAAGGCCGCGCGGAATGACGGCTTGGTGGCCACCGATTCGGAGCGCGCGTTGATCATGGGCGGCAACGTCTTGGGATCCTTCGCCCACGATGGGATGAGGCCCCAACGCATTTCCACCAGTTCGCGACGGCCGTCGGCGGCACAACGCACCACGGGAATCTTGGTGGTAGGCGCAATGTTGTAGCGCGGACGCAGCTGGCGGATTTCCGAGCTCGAATACGCGAACAACCGCTGCAACAAATCCAGCGGTTCCTTCAAGACGTAGCGTCCGCACATAGCCCGGTATTACAGCAAAACTTCCGCGGGCAATGCAACGAGAACGCATCGGTCAGATGGAATCGTTGAGACGGTGGCGAATTTCCTATCGGCGGTCGCCACCCGATGCGATTGGGCGCGGCGGATTGGGCTTCCTGTGCTAACGCTGCCGGGATGACGCCCTGGAGTCGCTTTCGCCTTCCTTTGCTCGCGGTGGCGTTGGTGATCGCAGGCGTCGGATTTTACGCGATTTCGCCATTCGTCGCCCTCTGGAGATTGCAGCGCGCGGCCGAGCGGAATGATCTGGCGACCATTGAAGAGCTAATCGATTTTCCGGCGGTGCGCGCCTCGCTCAAGGAGCAGGCGACCGGCGAAGTGCGGGACGATGGGAAAGGCGTGCTGCCGAGCCGTCTGGTGGCGGGTTGGATCACCCGGGCGATCAGTCCGGAGGTGGTGAATCGCACGATCGACGAACGCGTGACGCCAGCGGGCATCGCCCAATTGATCAAGGGCGCACAGATCGAACACGCGTCTTTCAGCGACTGGACAATTTTCACGTTTCAAACCCGCACCCTGAAAGCCTCCGCGCGATTCAGTGGCTTCGGCTGGCGGGTGTTTTGGGTCCAGCTACCCGGGCTGTAGGAAGATCGTCGTGAGCAGCGCGCAGGCGTATCACCGCTACCACGCGCGGACCGATTGTATGATAAGAACGGGCAGCCGGTCAGGTTCTTATCCGTCCAAGTGAAAGGTTGATACCCGGCTATCTTAAACACTCAGGACCGGTAATTCGCGTCTTGAATGTCCAGTGTCACGGTGTAACCCGGTTCCCGACAAAACCAGATGAAAACGAAGTCGATTTAGCGAGGAGCAGATCGTTGGCATCCTGCGCGAATGGGAAGGCGGCAAGGTGAAGGCCGTCTGCGCACGGCACAACGTGAGCGAGGTGACGTACTACACGTGGAAGCGCAAGTATGGGGGACTCGAAGTGGATGAAGCGTGGCGGCTGCGTACCTTGGAGGAGGCATATCCGTCAAAATCCCCAAGAAGGATTGGTCACTCATTGGGCCATGTGATACTGAACACCCAAGGGTATGACTTACGGTGATTTCATGGCTGCGTTGTCAGCTCCAACCGCTCACGCAAGGCGGGTGAAATCCCTTGCTGAAACGGGCAATGTTTCGCGCGGCGCCAAGTCATCCCGACAGCTACATCGGCAGATCCGGCGGGTGCAAATCGCTTTGGCAGGTCTTTACCGTATTACGAATGAAGATGCCCAGATTTGTCGTGCCCTTTCCACTCGTTACGCTGCGATCTCGCACCTCACATTGCTATTCCAGCATCGGGCGGGAGCGTCCGATCGGCGGGCGAAACGCCTGAAAGAATTGCTGCGTGACTATCGTGTCACGCCAACGTCAGACGGCAAAACATGGCTAATTTCCCTGAGGCGCTGGATGCTGGTCCGCTGGCGAATCAGGTGGACTCTCGCGTTGCTCGATTGCGTTCACTTACGACGCTCACGTGCGGCGGTCGAGAGCATGACTCAGCTCAGCCGCTTCTGCCGCGACGTCAGAGGCCGCAGCCACATGAAGCTTGATTGAACGACAAGCTTCTAGAAACTTTCAACGAAAACACGAACCCTTCAAAATGTTCCAATTTTTGTCTCGTGGCAAACTACGACCTGAGTTAGTCCGCAACGCAGTCAGATCCGAGGTTTCCTCAATCTCCGAACACGAGAAGAGGTTGATAGAACTGTGTCAGCTGCCTGCCGAGGAAACGCTGAATCGTTTTGGAGTTAGCGAGAGCGGTCTTTCAAGCGAACAAGTCGAGAGGGCGCGCGAGGAGTTTGGAAGTAATGCCCTAAGTCATCGAAAGGAGCTTGGCTTAATCAGGGAGCTCTTAAAGCGGTGCCGTAATCCGTTGGTTATTCAGCTGCTCGTCATTTGCGTCGTGTCGATGCTAATGGGTGACTTCCGCGCGGCAACAGTTGTTGGAGCCATGGTCTTTCTGAGCGTGGGGCTCGCTTACGTGCAGGAGCACCGCTCAAGCGAGGCGGTTGAGAAGCTCAACGCCATGGTAGAGACGAACAGCCTGGTAGTCCGGGACGGGAAGGAGAGTGACATCCCAATGGCAGAGATTGTGCCGGGAGACATTGTCATTCTCCAAGCGGGCGCCCTAATCCCAGCAGACTTGCGCTTAGTTAGCGCAAAGGACTTCTTTGTCGGCCAATCATCGTTGACCGGCGAGTCCATGCCGGTGGAGAAGCAGGCGAGCCCGTCGGACGTTAGTGGGCGCGGCATTATTGAACTGCAGAACGCTTGCTTCCAAGGGAGCAACGTCCTAAGCGGCACAGCTCGCGGCGTCGTCGTCAATACCGGGTCCAATACCCATTTTGGGTCCATTGCTGAAAAGCTCGCCGGGGACCGAGTTCAAACCAGCTTTGACAGGGGGATCGCCGGGTTCACTTGGCTAATGATCCGCTTCATGGTCGTCATGGTCAGTGTCGTTTTCCTGATTGTCGGCACCACTAAACACGATTGGTCTGAGGCCCTTTTGTTCGCGCTGGCGGTGGCACTGGGACTAACGCCCGAAATGCTGCCGATGATTGTTACCGTGAACCTCTCCAAGGGTGCCATGGCTATGGCGAAAAAGAAGGTCATTGTTAAGCGCCTGAATTCCATCCAAAACTTCGGTGCGATTGACATTCTTTGCACTGACAAGACGGGCACACTGACGCAAGACCGGATTATCCTCGAAAAGGCTGTCGATGTAACGAA
>JAYTXL010000351.1:0-1537 GCA_043742955.1 Verrucomicrobiota bacterium
GGGGAAGCGGGTGCCGCCGCGAATTTGGGCCGGTTCCTGGCGGAGTCATTCAATGATTATTCGGCTCAGCGCAACCGGCCGGATGTCACCGGCACTTCACGACTTTCACCGCACCTGCATTTCGGTGAAATGTGCCCGCGCCAGATTTGGCATAGCCTGAATTCCATCGCGACGAGGCGCGGCTGGTCCGTCGAGCAATGGCGGGGATCGCAATTCCTGACCGAAATCGGCTGGCGCGAATTCGCCCACCACCTGTTGTTCCACTTTCCGCACACGCCCACGGAACCGTTGCGGGCCCAGTTCAAAAACTTTCCCTGGCGTCGAGATGCGGTCTGGCAACGCGCGTGGGAGCAGGGGCGCACCGGCTACCCGATTGTGGACGCCGGCCTGCGCGAATTGTGGGGCACGGGCTGGATGCATAATCGCGTGCGGATGATCGTCGCGAGTTTTTTGGTGAAGGATTTGCTGCTGGATTGGCAGGTGGGCGCGCGCTGGTTCTGGGACACGCTCGTGGATGCAGATCTGGCGCAGAACACGCTGGGCTGGCAGTGGACCGCCGGCTGCGGGGCGGATGCCGCGCCCTACTTCCGCGTGTTCAATCCGATGAGCCAGGGCGAGAAGTTTGATCCCCAGGGGGAATACGTCCGAAAATGGTGCCCCGAACTCGCGCGGCTGCCGGACCAGTGGCTGCATCACCCGCACCAAGCACCCTCGGAAATCCTCCGTGCGGCCGGAGTGGAACTGGATCGAACGTACCCGCGAGCCATGGTCAGCCACGCCATCGCGCGCGAAGTGGCGCTGGAGGCGTATACGCGCACGAAACCAATAAGGTAAACTGAGCTGATAGGTTCGGGTTGCCCTGGCCGCCGCTCTCGGTGTAGGTGGCGAGCGCGCGCTTGAGCTGATCGGCGAGGCCTAGGTAATCGACGATGAGGCCGCCGGGCTTGTCTTTGAAGACGCGGTTCACGCGGGCGATGGCCTGCATGAGGCCGTGGCCTTGCATCGGCTTGTCGGCATACATCGTGTGCAGACAGGGCGCGCACAATCACGATTTTGAAGGGGTCTTTGGCGTCCTTGAACCGGTTCACCAGCTTGCGGCGTTTCTCTTTGTTGCCGATGTGCCGCTGCCAGTCGGGGCCGTCTTCGGCGCTGCCCGTCATCACGACCTTCAACGTCTCCGCGTCCCAATCCGGCCGGAGTTTGATCAGTGCATCGAAGAGAGCCACGCAGATGCGGCGGCTCATGCAGACAACCGGAGCGAAGCGGAGCTGGCCAGCCACACTGACTTCAACTCAACGCTGGCAATCATCGCCTTGCCGTCCATCGCCTCCACGCGTTTCTCGAAATGGTTCACCAGATCCGCGGCGATGAGCGCGATGCGTTTCGGGTCGCCCACCAGTGCCCCCAGCGCGGCCCACTTCGTCTTGAGCTTCTCCTCCTTCGTCAGCTCCTCGCCTTCGGTGATTTCCTCGAACTCCGCGTCCAGCTTCGGCAACTCGGCGGCGTTCAGCGCCAGCTTGGCGATGCGGCTCTCGTA
>JAYTXL010000352.1:0-2463 GCA_043742955.1 Verrucomicrobiota bacterium
TGCCCGGCTGGTTTGAAATGGTGCGCGCGGCGGGAGTTGAACCCACAACCTGCGGCTTCGGAGGCCGACACTCTATCCAATTGAGCTACGCGCGCAAAAATTTACCGGCCACCAGAATCGCAAACGGCACCGCCAGAAACCCAGCTTCTAATTGTCCGCTTGTCACTGATTCCAGTAACCCTATGCTCTCCATCATGACCCGCAACCGCTCTGATCACCGCTGGTTGATCGTTCAACCTGCCGTTCCCAGCGCGGCCCCTGATCCATACCGAACTGAACCAGACATCTAACCTACCCTCAGCACCAACACGGCGGCAAGCAAATCCGGCTCACCAAAAAAGGCGTGGCCACACGCTGGCAATCTGTAACCTAAAACCATTCCAAATTCTGACCGATGAACCTTCTCACCCGACGAACTTTCCTCCAAACCACCACCACGGGTGCCGCCAGCTTGGCGCTCGGAGTTGAACCCGCGCTGACCGCGACGCCGCCCTTGGTCATTATTGATACCCACACCCATTTCTATAACCCCGACCGCCCCCAGAGTGTCCCCTGGCCCGCGAAGAACGACGTCTCCCTGTTTCGCCCGGTCCTCCCCAAACATTATCGCGCGCAACCCACCCCCCAACCCGTCACGGCCACGGTCGTCGTCGAGGCCAGCCCGTGGGTCGAGGATAACCAGTGGATCCTCGACCTCGCCCACAACGACCGCTTCATCGCCGGCCATGTGGGCAATCTGCCGGTCGGCACCGATGAATTCGCCACCCACCTTAAACGGTTTTCCGCGAACCCGATCTTTCGAGGTCTGCGCGTCGGTCAGGGCAGCCTCCAGACCGGCCTCACCCAACCGCGCTACCTGGCCGATCTGGCGTTGCTGGTGAAATACAACCTCGAACTGGACGTGAACGGTGGCCCGGAAATGCTGCCCGATGTGGCCCGTCTCGCCCGCGAATTGCCAGCCTTGCGCATCGTGATCAATCACCTCGCCAACGTGAAAATCGATGGCCACGCACCGCCCGCCGGATGGCGCCGTGACCTCGAATCAGCCGCCCACCACAAAAATGTTTTTCTCAAAGTGTCGGCCCTGGTTGAAGGCACGGGCCGAGCTGACGGCACTGCACCGCGCGATGTACAATTCTATCAGCCCACGCTCGATGCCGCCTGGCTGACGTTCGGGATTGACCGGCTGATCTATGGCAGCAACTGGCCGGTCAGCGAACGCTTTGCCAGCCTCGCCACCGTCCAGGGCATCGTGACCGACTACTTCGCGACCAAGGGGCACGTTGCACTCACGAAATTCTTTTCCCGCAACGCGCAGGCCGCTTACAAGTGGGTCAGGCGTTGATTCGCCTCCACCGCATCACTTACCCGCCTGCGCCTCCGCCAAAAATTTTCCAAACTCCTTGAAACTCCACGCGGACCGGGTCGAGCCCCAGGCATGATCCACGCCCTGGCCGGGATCCACGTCCGTGATAATAAAGTCCTCCGCCTGCCGCCGGCTGCGCACGATGATCTCCCCGTGGGGATCGACAATATAGCTGTCGCCGTAACCCACGCCTTCGTAATTTGTGATTCCGCTTTTCTTCAGGTCCAGCACCACGTTGTTCCCCCGCACAAAAAACACCCCGTTCTCGACGGCGCGCGCCGTGTGGTCCGCGCGCACTTTCATGAAGTGCGGGATTAGTCCGGCGGCACCGATGTAATTGAAATGCGGCGCGAAGATGATGCGGGCCCCTTTCAAGGCCAGAATGCGGGTCGGCTCGATATAGCCGCCATCCGCGCAGATGATGACGCCAAATTTAACCCCCTGATGTTCAAACACCGGAAACGTCCGCCCCTGCTTGTGGAATTTCATGTAGGCCGCGCATTTGCTATACACGCCGAGCAGATGCCCGCGATGCGCCACCAGCGCGGTGTTGTAGAGATCCGGCCCGCGCGTCTCATTGAAGCCCACAATCGCCAGCGCCTCCTGCCGCCCCGTCACATCCAGCACGCGCATCATTTTTTCCGAGTCGGCCGCAAAAGCGCCCCGCCGCGCCCCCTCCTCGTTGTCCGGATATCCGGTGAGGAAACATTCCGGGAAACTCACGATCGCCGCCCCGGCCGCATCCGCCCGTTTCATTCCCTCCTCGAAGCGCGCCAAATTGTGATCAAAGTCTCCGCACCAGGTTTCAAATTGGCAGTGGGCGATTTTCATGACCCCACTCTGCCGGAAATGCCATCCCACCGCAAGATTGAGTAGTGTCCGGATTTGGAATGGGTAGCACAGGCGACCCGCCTGTGCCTTCCGGCCACTGGCCGGAAGGAACGGGTAGGACGTTGGCGTTGGAAGCAGACGCACGGAAAAGTTCGTGTGCTTTCCCCCGTTCCGAGCGGCGGGTCGCCGCTCGGTACAGGCCAGTGGCCCACTGCCATTGAATTAAGAAAATAAGCGCATTTTTGTGTGTACAAAGTAAATACAAT
>JAYTXL010000353.1:0-12455 GCA_043742955.1 Verrucomicrobiota bacterium
CGCCCACCGCCTGGAAAGCCGCGCAGAAATCCTGACATTCCCTGCCAGATTACCCCGGTACCTTTACCCCTTCATAGACGGGGTTGCTAACACGGATACTTTTGATCAGATCGTTCAGGCGGCGGCGCAAGATGCTAATTTGCAAAAAGCGGCAAAGGTCAATCCACAGGACAAGTTCACGCTGGTGTTCAATAATCTGCTGGAAACTTTGTTCATTGAGCGCATGGAACAGAACGAGGAAGTCTTCGCGCGCTACATGAACGATCCGGCATTTCAGAAAGTCATCACCACCTGGATGGCCGAGGATGTCTATCGCCGTCTCGGCGGCACACCAGCAAAGGCGGTCAGTTATTCCGCCAAGCAACCCCTTTCAAAGCGCGTTTCCGCGAAATTGCCCCGATACACGTAGCGCGGCTCATCATAGAGTATCCCGCACAATCCCGCTTATTGGTTGCGTGTGAGTGATTGCCAAGCACCGTGCCTCGCTTTTGCCAGTCTGTGAAACAAGTTGTTTTCATCCGAAATGACAATACCTGTCCAATCAGAGTCCGGGCGCATTCGGCCATTTTGCGCTTAGTTCATCCCGCGCCACGGCGATGGTCGCCGTGCGTTAAACGAAAGGCACAACATGAAGACAAGCTCAGGTTCTCCATTCATGCCAATCGATCTCACGAAACCACTTATTCTCACTCCTGGACTCCGGCCCTGCCGTCCGATTTTAGAGCGCTGGGCGAAAGTGTGCCGTGAATACCAAGTCCAAGTGCAAAACGACGACCGAGCATGGCATTATCGTGAACGTTCGCAAATTGGATTACCATGCCTTGTCCCCGCATTCCAGGCGTTGTAGAGGCATTGAGGCACCGGATACTCCACGAAGAGGTGCTGGACGAGGGAGCGCAGCCGCCTTGTTTGTCCTCCTGCTGGCACTTTCCAACTGTGAAGTGGTCGGATCCAGAACTTCGAGAAGAAGAGGACCATGGCAAGTGGGGCCGCCTTTCCGAATAAGACAGAGAGCACGTCGGACTCGCGAATTTTCGCTGTTTCCGGCCAAAGCACTTCCAGCGCCCAGCGAAACTCTAATAAGTATTTGTCAGCGTGGGAAACGGTGTTGGCGCAGCTCACATCCTTCTTGCAGAATTCTCATTTCGGCTCTCCCGCTGGGGACAATCGCACCGTCGTTGTCGGGCGATCGCCAGAAATAAATACTTACGAAGCCGCCAGTTTTCACTACGATGCCCCTGATTTGCATGAAATATCAATCGCTTCACTTGGTTGCCAGCATCGCTCTCGGCCTGATTTCCTGTTCCAGTCCCGCTGCGGACGCGCTTCCGGAGTCGGATCAACGCGCCCGGCTCGTGAAGGATTTGAACACTCTGCGTGACTTTCCAGAAATTGACTCCAAGGAGGAGTGGCAGGCGCGGGCCCGGGAAATCCGAGAACAATTGCTGGTCAGTTGCGGATTGTGGCCGCTCCCCGAAAAACGCCCGCTGGCAGCGGAGGTTTTCGGACGCGTCGAGCGGGAGGATTACACCATCGAAAAAGTCTACTTGCAAACCTATCCCGGTTTTTATCTGGCCGGCAATTTGTACCGGCCCAAAGGGAAGGGGCGCGGACCGTTTCCGGGGGTGCTGAACCCCCATGGCCACGGGGAGGAGGGCCGGCTGGCCGACGGGCCGGTGACGAGCATTCCCGGCCGGTGTATCAGTTTCGCGCGGCAAGGGATGGTGGCCTTCTCGTATGACATGGTTGGGTTTAATGACACCCTCCAGCTGGGCAAACACCGGACCTTCTTCCATCAGCCCGAGCTGCAGCTCTGGAACATCAGCCTGATGGGGCTGCAAACCTGGAACAGTATTCGCGCGCTTGATTTTCTGGAGTCGCTGCCGGAGGTGGACAAGAAACGGCTCGCCTGCACCGGGGAATCCGGCGGCGGCACGCAGACGTTCATGCTGGGCGCGGTGGATGGCCGGTTGTTGGCGCAGGCACCGGTCGTAATGGTTTCCCATTCGATGCAAGGAGGGTGCCAGTGCGAGAATGCTCCTGGGTTGCGCGTCGAGTACTCGAATATGGAGATCGCCGCCGCGGCCGCGCCGCGCCGGCAACAAATTGTGGCAGCCACGGGCGATTGGACCAAGCTCACGATGAGCGTTGAAGGTCCATCCATCGAGCGGATCTACCGGCTGTTCAAAGCGCAGGATAAATTTCGCTACCAGATATTTAACTTCCAACATAATTACAATCAGACCAGTCGGGAGGCGGTTTATGAATCATTCGGCCAGTGGCTTCTAAAACCGTCCCGCCTGGTCTCGCTCAAGGAGGCACCCTTCAAAAAGGAAACGGATGAAAAATTGCGCGTCTGGCCGGACGGTAAACTGCCCGCCGACGCGCTGGCCGAGCCGGCGTTTATCCTGTCGCTGATGGCCCAGGGGGATGGCCAATGGAAAGCGCTCCAGCCTAATAACCCGAAGTCGCTCGCGCGGTACAAGGAGCTCATGCTGCCGTCCTACCGGCACACCATGCAGGTTGAGTTTCCGGAGCGGGGGGGGCGGGCGGAAATTGGCGAAGTCACCAAGGTGGAAAACTGCACGGTTACCAAACTCGCCATCGGGCGTGTGGGTCGGGGCGATCGATTGGCGGCCGCGCTTGTTTCGCCCCCTGGCGACACGGTCGGTCATCTGGTGATTCTGGCGCATCCTGGTGGCAAGGGGGCGTACCTGAGCCAGGGAGGAATCCCCACCGGCCTGGCAAAAATGCTGGTGGAAAACGGCCTGACGGTGCTGCTGTTGGACACCTTTTTAACCGGAGAATCCTCCGACCTCGAGGCCTCCAAGGCGCGGCATCCCTTTGAAAAATTCTTTACGACGTACAATCGAACCGACCTTCAGGAGCGGGTGCAGGACCTGATCACCGCCTGTGCCGTGGCGCGGGTGCAGGGCAAGGCGCGCCGAACCATTATTTTGTGCGGCACGGGTCGCGCGGGCTTGTGGGCCTTGCTGGCTGCGCCGGCCGCCGATGCCGTGGTGGCCGATTGTGATCGCTTCGATGCCTCGAGCGACCAGGCCATGCTGACGGACGATATATTCGTGCCGGGCATCCGCCGGTTCGGGGCCTTTGAAGGCGCGGCCATGCTGGCGGCACCGCATCCGCTGGTATTGCATAACACGGCGGACAAGTTTGGCACAGCCGGGATCCGCGATTCTTATCTGGCCAGCGGGGCATTGCGGGACTTGCGCGAGGAATCGGCCGCGTTGGATGACGAGGCGGTGGCCAAGGCGATTAGTAACGTGCTGTTGCGGACAAAGTGAAGCGGCGCGGGGATGACAAAACTGTCATGGCCGGTTCTTGACTGATTCATCCGCTCCGGGCAGGGTGGCAATCGTCGGAACAATTCTAACCTAAGACAACAAACTAAAATGAAACTCAAATCCATCTTCTGTTCCCTGCTCGCGCTGGGACTCGTCATCGGCACGGCCACTACTTTGCTGGCTGCCGATAAAAAATCCAAACTCGAAGCCCAGGCCAAGGTCTCCAAGGCTGACGCTCAAAAAACCGCGCTGGCCAAAGTCCCTGGCGGGAAGGTCAAGGATGCCGAACTCGAAGAAGAGAACGGCAAGCTCGTCTGGTCGTTCGACATCGCCACGGCCGGCTCGAAAGACATCACCGAAGTCCAGGTGGACGCGGTGACGGGTGAAGTCGTTTCCGTGGCCAAGGAAACCCCTGCGGATCAGGAGAAGGAAAAGAAGGACAAAGAAAAAGAGAAGAAAGAAAAGAAGTAATCGGCTTCAATCTGGCTGCGCTCCGCCGGGGAAGCACAGCGGCGTGCAGCCGTAGTTTTCCGTTGTTATGAAAACCATTCTCGCGTTGGTCACTGGCGTCTGCGTTGGTGTGTCGGCAGCGATGGTATTCTCACCCCGGAAGCCAACCACCGTGACTCCCGTTGCCACGGGGGCGGGGGATGCGGCGTGGCAAGAGAAGGTGGCCAAGCTCGAAGCGGCATTGAGGAACGCGCGCACCCGGCCCCAAACGGTCGAACCGGTTCCCACTCCTGGGGCCGTGGCCGCCGCAAAGGCCAGCCCGCGAGAAATGATCGAGAAGCTTAAGGGCCTCAAGGCCGGCGCGGGGCAGACGCGCGGGGCACGCCAAATCATTGCCCAATTGGAAAGTCTTATGGAAGCCGGCCCGGAGGCGCTGCCGGCCCTCCGCGAGTTCCTTGCGCGCAATGAAGAGGTTGATTACGAGTCGAGCTTGAGCGGTTTCAGCAAAGGCGCTCCCCGCGACGGCAAGATAGCCACCGAGTTCCTGCTGCCGCCCTCGTTGCGGCTTGGCTTGTTCGAGGCGTTGAAAAACATCGGCGGCGCGGACGCGGAAAAGATTCTGGCCGACACGCTCGCCACCACCGGGCGCGGCGTGGAAGTGGCGTGGCTCGCGCGCGCCTTGCAGGAAATGGCACCGGACAAATACCGCGAGGTCGCGCTGACCGCCGCGCGCGAAATGCTCGCCCATCCGCTCGCCGCCGGCTCGGCCAGCGCGTTGGACAAGAACGACCGCAATTATCTTTTCGGCGTCCTGGCAATGTTTGGCGACGCCTCATTCGCTTCAGCAGCGCAGGCGCAATTGATCCAGCACGACGGCAAGCTTGATGCCGCCGCGTTAAAATATCTCCAACAGACTCAGCCGGATAAAGCCCTCGCCCTCGCCATCCAAGCTTACCAGGATCCGCGCATCACCGACGTGCAGGCGAAGGAACGCCTCGCGCAGGTCGCTCTCGACACCGCCGGAATTGACCCGCAGGCCGACCGGTTTTTTGCCGCCGTACTGGGCGACACCAGCCTGCCTGCCGACAACCGCCGCAATCTCGCCGAGGATTTCGCCGACCACGGCACGAACCCGAAGAACCCTTCCGCGCAAGATTTTCAAGTCATGCAAAAGCGGTTCGCCCAACTCGACAATCTCCGCGCCGAGGCCACCGATCCACTCGTCATCGCTGGCATTGCCGAGGCGCAGAAAGATCTCAAAAAGTTCATCGTCAACTACGTCGCCAAGCACCCGACCCCGTGAGGCCGTGCGCAAAACCATTCTCGCCCACGGCGGCTCCGTCGGCACCGTGGACCTCGAAGGACACAAGATCGGCGGCCAGACCGTCTAGGCCTCGGTGAGGACGTGGACGAATACAAGGACGGCAAGATTGTCGGCCACTCCGGCGCGTGGCTCTTCGGCAAGGACACGCCCGTGCCCGGCATCATCCTGCCCGGCCATCCGCAGGTTGGGGAAAAGTTCAAATCCGAGGACGTCTCCAGCGCGATCACCGAGGAGGACGAAGTGCTGTCGCTCAACGAAACCGTGACTGTGCCCGCAGGTGCCGACAAGAATTGCTTGAAGCTTAAAGAGACTCTCGCGGACGGAAAAGTCGAGTTCAGGTACTACGCCCCCGGCGTCGGCGTGGTGAAGGAAGTCATGGCTGCCGAGGTGGATCTGATCTCGCACAAGTCGCGTAACCATTCCAGTCACTGCGGGGTTTCGATTCTTCCGCCGGCACCGACCGTGATCCCAGTCTAACTCCACTGCCCAAGCTAACACCGTGATAAAATTGCCTTCGCTGGTTTCTCTACGTGATGCAGTGCTTGGCTGAAGATGACCAGATCGGCCCGCCAGAACTCCAGATGTTGCAACCCGTTTTGCTTCGCCTTCTTCGCGCCGAACGCCACCAGTTTCTCCGAATTATCTCGTGGGTTTCCGGCATTGATTTTTCACGGTTGACGTCCGGGTAAAAGCCTTCAAGGTTTTCCCATGAATCCACCGGGCAGAAACCTAAATCCAAATGCCGGACGGCGGTTGGGTGGATTTTGCCCCGAGGGCAGCCGGTTTCTTTTTGCATCACTCCATAAAAAATCTGGCCGGGTCCGCTGCTCCCGGGCCGCCCGCGTCGTCGGTTTCGCGACGTTGTTGTTCGCCGCTCAGGTTGTCGGCGCGGCCGCAGAAACCTTCCCGCCCGAGCAAATCGAATTCTTCGAAAAGAAAATCCGGCCGGTGCTGGCCGCGCAGTGTTACTCCTGCCATTCCGGCCAGGCGAAAAAGCTCAAGGCCGGGCTGAAGTTGGACAGCCGGGCGGGAGTCCTCAAGGGTGGCGGGAGCGGGCCGGCGGTGGTCGTCGGTGATCCTGGGAAAAGCCTGCTCTTTCAAGCGGTGAATTACCACGATCCCGATACGGCGATGCCGCCCACGGCGAAGCTGGAGGACCGGATTATCGCGGACATTGCGCAGTGGGTTAAATTGGGAGTGCCCTGGCCGGCGGAAGGTGTCGTCCCCAAGGTGGCCAAGGCCGGGTGGAACTGGGCGGAATTAAGGAGCAAGCACTGGGCTTTTCAGCCGATACAAAGCCCCGTCCCACCGGCCGTTAAGCAGCGGAGCTGGCCGCGCAGTCCCGTGGATCAATTTATCCTGGCCCGCCTCGAGGCCGCGCGATTGTCGCCCGCGCCGGCCGCGGATCGCCGGACGCTGATTCGCCGCGCCAGCTTTGATCTGATCGGCCTGCCGCCCACGGTGGCGGAAACCGAGGCCTTCGTGCAGGATTCGAAGCCCGACGCTTTCGCCCGCGTGGTGGAGCGATTGTTGTCCTCGCCGCATTACGGCGAACGGTGGGCGCGACATTGGCTGGACGTGGCCCGCTACAGCGACGGGTTGGGCGGCTTTCTTGACGGCCCGGACAAGCGCAACGAGGCGTGGCGTTACCGTGACTGGGTGGTGACCGCGCTCAACCACGACCTGCCTTTCGACCTGTTTGTGAAGAGTCAACTCGCGGGTGATTTATTAAATGACGAGAGTGTGATCGCCACGGGTTTCCTGGCCTTGGGGCCAAGCTATCAATCCGATGGCGGCACGGAGGAGGGCAAGGCGGTGGCGCAGGCAGAGACGCTCGACGACCGGGTGGACACGGTTACCCGCGGTTTGCTGGGGCTCACGGTTTCCTGCGCCCGTTGTCACGATCACAAATTTGATCCCATTCCCACCGAGGATTACTATTCGCTCGCGGGTGTTTTTCAGAACACGCGGAATGACGAACGGGTGGCTCCCGGCACGCCCCGGCCGCTTATTGACGCCTATGAATTAGCCCAGAAGTTAATTCGCGAGGCTGAGCAGCGGATCGCGGCGATTAAAGAAGGCGCGAAGCAGGCGAAGCGCGACTTGTCCGCCGAGGAAAAGGTGGGCTTGGCGGCGCAGGAAAAGGAACTGGGGCAATTAAAGCAGGCGGCACCGGCAAAGTACCCGACGGTGCATGTGGTGGCGGACTCCGGGAGCGCCAACATGCGGGTGGCCTTGCGCGGCAATCTCCTCAAGCCGGGAGAAGTCGCGCCACGCCACTTTCTGCGGATTGTCGCCGGCGAAACCCCGCCGCTCTTCACGCGCGGCAGCGGCCGGCTCGACCTCGCGGCGGCGATCATCGATCCGGAAAACCCGCTCACCGCCCGGGTGCTGGTCAATCGGGTGTGGGGACACCACTTTGGCCGCGCCCTCGCGCGGACCCCGGACAACCTCGGAACGGTGGGCGATAAACCGACCCATCCCGAGTTGCTGGACTGGCTGGCGCGTAACTTTATCGAATCCGGTTGGTCACTCAAGCACTTGCATCGCACCATCATGCTTTCGGCGGCCTATCAAATGAGCAGCCGCCTGGATCAACGCTGCTTCGAGAAAGATGCCGAGAATCGCCTGATCTGGCGCAGCGAGCCGCGCCGGCTGGACGTCGAGGCCTGGCGCGATGGCTTGTTGGCGGTCACCGGGGGCCTCGATCTCACCCTCGGCGGCCCGGCCAGCGAAAGTATTTTGCAAAGTCCCCGGCGGACCCTCTACAGCGTCATTAGCCGGAACGGGGACCGTTTTGAATCGGACGATTTTCTACGGCTGTTCGATCTGCCCAGCGCCCGTGCCACCAGTGCCGGTCGCAACACGAGCATCGTGCCCCAGCAGTTTCTGTTCATGATGAACAACCCCTTCATGGCCCGAAGGGCGCAAGCGCTTTTTATTTCCACGAACGGCAACCCCCCGGAGGTTCGCATCGCGGAGGTGTATCGCCGAATCTATGGCCGCCCGCCGACCGCGCCGGAGACGCAGGCCGGGATCTCGTTTTTGCGGGCCGCTGGGCCGTCCAATGCCCCGGATTCTGCGGCCGCCTGGGAGCAATATGCCCAGGTGCTTTTGAGCAGCAACGAATTCCTTTTCATCCGTTAACCGAACGAACCAGATGCAATACCTCCCTTTCCACAGCAACGCGGTCATATCGCGGCGCGCCATGCTCCGGCGGCTCGGCGCGGGTGTCGGATCGGTCGGGCTCGCCGGCGTAATGGCGCAGACGGGCGCGTTCGCCGGACCGGCCGCCGCGTCGGCCCTGCTCCCGAAGGCCCCGCACTTTCCGGCCAAGGCCAAACGCATCATCCAACTATTCATGCCCGGCGGTCCCTCGCATGTGGATACGTTTGATTATAAACCGGACATCGCGAAATTTGCCGGGCAGCGCCCCAAGGATGTGGATTTCAAATCGCTGCGCAACACCCAGGGCGGTTTGCTTCCGTCGCCGTTTGCGTTCAAACAACAAGGCCAGTGCGGCAAATGGGTCAGTGATATTTTTCCTCAGGTGGGCGGGTGTGTGGATGACATCTGCTTTGTCCATTCCATGTTCACTGACATTCCGGAGCATGCGAGTGGCATTATGATGATGAATCTGGGCACGTTGCAGCCGACCCGGCCGAGCATGGGCTCGTGGCTCGTCTATGGGCTCGGCTCCGCGAATCAGGACCTGCCCGGATTCGTGTCCATGTGTCCGCGGGCGGAACCGCGCGGGGGCCGGGCCAATTGGGGCAACGCCTTTCTGCCGGGTGAATACGGCGGCTGCCACGTGAACCTTGGCCAGATGACCGCTGCTTCAATCCTCCGCGATCTCAAACCGTGCGCCGCCCGGGAAGCCCAGCGGCGGCAGGCCGATTTGCTGACCCAGCTCAACCAAATCGATCTGCGCCGACAGGAACGCGATGCCGGACTGGAGGCGAGCATCGGAGCGATGGAAATGGCGTTTCGGATGCAATTTGCGGTGCCCGATGCCTTCGACACCACCCAGGAGAGCCCGGAAACATTGGCTTTGTATGGGGCCGGTGATTTTGCCAAGGGCTGCCTGATTGCGCGGCGGCTTTCTGAGCGCGGCGTCCGGGTCGTGCAACTCTCCATCTCGATCGATGGCTATGACATCCCTTGGGATACGGGTCATGACGATATCGTGGGCGGCCACCGGCGGCTCGCGGATTCCTGCGATCGGGGGATTGCGGCCTTGCTGAAGGATCTGAAGGGCCGGGGCTTGCTCGATGAGACGCTGGTGCTCTGGGGGGGTGAATTTGGACGCGCGCCCACCTCGGAAGGCGTCAAAGGGCGCGATCATAACCACTATGGCTTCACCACCTGGCTGGCGGGCGGCGGGGTGAGGGGCGGTTTGAGTTTCGGTGCCACGGATAATTTCGGCATGCGGGCGCTCGACAACCGGGTGCACGTTCACGATTTGCACGCGACCGTCCTGCATCTCATGGGCCTCGACCACGAACGGCTCACCTACCGCTATAGCGGCCGTGATTACCGCCTCACCGATGTTTCCGGTCGCGTCATTCGGGATATCATTGCCTAAGCGCACTCCCATCATTACCCTCCCCAATCATGCCCCCACTCAGACCATTGCTCTTGCCCCTGGTGTTGCTGATCGTGAACTCCACTGCTTTCGCGGCGGACGACGCATCACTCCAGATCATCCATTCCCAACCGAGTTTTGTCATTGGCACCAAACAGATCGAACTCGCGGTCACCCAACTCGGTGGCCATCTGGCCCCGGTTACATTTTTCCGCGACAGCGCCCAGCCGGTCCGGCCTTATTACGTGAGCCCGTGGCAGGACGAAAAACCCGTGAAAATGCCGACGCCGGTGTTGGTCACCTTGCGCGGGGATTTCTTCTGCCTGCCGTTTGGCGGGAACTCGGATGAAGTCGCGGGCGAGAAACATCCGCCGCACGGCGAAATTGTCGGCGAGCCGTGGCGTTTGGTCGGCTCCAAGAAGTCGGGTGATGTCACCACGCTGACCCTCGGCATTGAAACGAAGGTCCGCCCCGGCCGGGTCACCAAAGAACTCTCCCTGGTGGACGGACAGAACGTTATTTATGCCCGGCATGCCATCCAGGGTTTTGCCGGACGCGTCCCCCTGGGGCATCATGCGATGCTGGCGATGCCAGAAAAGGAAGGCGCGGTGCGCATCGCCACGAGTCCGTTCCGCTTCGGCAGGACGTATCCGGGTTTGTTCAGCGATCCGAAGCAGCGCGAGTATCAGGCGCTGTTGCCGGGCGCAAAGTGGACCGATCTGTCGAAGGTACCCGTCGCCTGGAAAGGCGTGCCGGACGCCGATCTCACGCGCCTGCCCGGACGCTTTGGTTATGCCGACCTCATCCAACTCGCCAATGAGCCGTGGGAAAAATCCAACGGTCCGGCGTGGACGACCGCGACCTTTGCCGGGGGCGGTTACATTTGGTTCTCGTTAAAGGATCCTGCCGTGTTGCGCACCACGGTTTTCTGGATGGAGAACCACGGGCGCCATGGTCACCCTTGGAATGGCCGTAACAACTGCCTCGGGCTCGAGGATGTCACCGCTTATTTTGCCGACGGCCTGGCGGCTTCGACGCGCGAGAATATGCTCACCCAGGACGGTGTGGACACGGCCATCCTATTGAGCGCGGACAAACCGACGGCGGTGAATTACATCCAGGGCGTGGTGAAAATCCCCGCCGGCTTCGAGAATGTGCGGACGCTTGAATTTGCGCCCGGCACAGTGACGTTTGTTTCGACCACGGGCCAGCGCGTCAGCGCGCCGGTGCGCCATGAATTTCTGAAAACCGGCCAGCTGTAGTCTGAACCAACCGAAAGAAACTACAAAGGGACACGAATGGACACAATGCGGAGAAGTCGCCGCCACTCCCGCGCCCAGCAAGGAACGAACGGGGAGAAGGTTGGGGTGCGGGGAAATTCGGGGCACGACGACTTGCCTTTCCGTACCCTGGCCCGCAATTCATGCCCCTGCGCCGGAGTGCGGCTCTGTGAGCCGCAGCAACCTCCAAACCCAAAATACGCCATGGATTATTACCTACACTTGATTCGAAGCGTAGTTGCTGCGGGTCACAGACCCGCGCTCCGTGGACGGTCCATAGCGAAGCTGAACTCCCCCGATTTTCCTTGATCATTAACGAGCATAAAAACGACTCCCATGAAAAAAACACTCCTCTCCTCCATCGCTTGCACACTCGCGCTCTTGATCGCTCCCACGGTTGCCCCATCCGCCCCGGCCAAGACGAAAGGCGTCATCGGTGTTTCGCTTCTCACGCTTGACAATCCATTTTTCAAAGTGATCGGCGACAACATCACCGCCGAGGGAAAGAAGCGCGGCTATGAAACAATTGTCGTGAGCGGAGACAAGGATGTCGCCAAACAGAGCAATCAGATCAAGGATTTCATTGTCAAGAAGGTGAGCGCGATCGTGCTGAGCCCGTGCGATTCCAAGTCGATTATTCCCGTGATCCAGGAGGCCAACGCGGCGGGCATTCCGGTATTCACGGTGGACATTCCGTGCAATGAGCCTGGCGTGAAAATTGTAACGCAGATTGCCACCGACAATTATGGCGGCGGCAAGGAGGCCGCCCGGGCGATGATTGAGGCGCTCGGTGAGGCGGGCGGCAAGGTGGCCGTGCTTCATTTTAAACAGGCCGAGTCGTGCATCCTGCGGGTGAAGGGCTTCACGGAAATTATTAAGGCGCATAACGCCAGCGGCAAGGCGAAGGTCGAGATCGTCACCGAGCTGGAAAGTGGCGGCGCGAAGGACGTGGGTTTCAAAGCGGCCGAGGACGCCCTGCAGGCGCATGCGGATTTGCGCGGTATCTTTGCAATCAACGACCCGGCGGCGCTCGGGGCGCGGGCGGCCCTGGAAAAGGCGGGCAAAGCGAAGCAGGTGTTGATCGTCGGATTCGACGGCCAGCCCGAAGGCAAGCAGGCCATCAAGGACGGAAAGATTTATGCTGATCCGATTCAGTTTCCCGACCGGATGGGCATCCAGATTGTGGACGCGATCATTCGCTACTCCAAAGGTGAAACGCTGCCGCCGCAGATGCTCATTCCCACGCGGCTCTACCGCCAGGCTGACGCGATGAAGGATCCGGAACTGAGGTAGGGATAGCTGGAATGGGTGGCACGGGCGACCCGCCTGTGCCAGCCGGCCACTGGCCGGACGGAACTAAGAGGACGTCAACATCGACAACCAGCATACGGAAAAGTTCGAGCGCTTTCCCTCGTTCCGAGCGGCGGGTCGCCGCTCGGTACAGGCCAGTGGCCCACTGCCATTGAATTAAGAAAATAAGCGCATTTTTGTGTGTACAAAGTAAATACAAT
>JAYTXL010000354.1:0-5166 GCA_043742955.1 Verrucomicrobiota bacterium
AACGGGCGAAACTCACTCCGGCCAATGTTTGCGAGGCCCTCGGCACACTGACCTCGTTTCCAGCCAATAAAATAGACCCCGGAAATCCCGGAAGAACCGAATTTTGATTTCCGTTTTTCATCCCACGTATGTTCACGCTGATAATCTGGAATGAAAAACTCCGGTTTTGCCAGCACTCCCGTGTCCTCGTCTCCCTCGCCGAGATATTTTTCGACGATCACTTCGATCGGGTATTCAATGATGTTGTAATCAACAACCTTCCGATGCTCTTCAATCTGCTTCTCGGCTTCGGCGGTGTTTAGATGCGGAAGATTTGGTTGTTGGTCCGGCATACGAGTCTCCCGTTACTGTGCTAGGCAACCAAGGTGTTGACGAATGGTGTTTCCGAGCACCTCACCCAACCTAACAGGCACCGCATTACCAATCAACCGACCTATGGTTGCGAAGCAATGCTCGCCGCCCGGCTTCACGAACTGGTAGTCGTTCGGGAACGACTGAAGAATCGCACCTTCGCGCAACGAGATGGCGCGGTCCTGCTCCGGGTGGCCGAAGCGACCGTTACCGAAGCCGAAGAATTGCGTGGTGACGGTGGGCGAAGGTTTGTCCCACTCCATACGGCCATAAACGCTCGGGTAGGTCCAGCCGGTTTTCTCGCGATGGCAGGCGGCGACGAGTTCACGCGGCCAGTCGCGCCAAGTGCCGCCGGGCCGGGAGGAGCGAATGCGCCGGAGATTCAGTGGCGAAAGTTCGCTGGTGCGGTGGAGTGGGTCGTCCGTGTCCGCTCCGCCGGCCTCCAGTTTCGGCAGGCGGCGCAGCACGTCGCGGACTTTGCGATGCTTGGCGGGCGGATGAGTGGGCGGGATGAGTTCGATGGGGCCGAGACGGGACGCGACGAGTACAAGACGGCGACGATGCTGGGGAATGCCGTAGTCGGGGCAATGGACGACCTGCTTCTCACGATCCTGGGTGAAGTGAAAACCTTCGTCCGCAAGCGTGGCAAGGAATCGGTCGAAGACGGCATGACGTTGAAGCTCGGGGACATTTTCCATGGAAACGATCTCGGGCTTCAACTCGCGCACGAGCCGCGCGAATTCGTCGAGCAATCGCCATTTCGGGTCGCGATAATTTTTGAGACCTTGCGTGTATTTCGAAAATGTCACGCACGGCGCGCAGCCAACGAGGATGCGGGTGTGCCCGGCGGGAAAACAGGCCGCGAGCATTTCGCCAGTCAGTTCGGTGACGCTGACGCGGTTGAACTTGGCTCCGAGATTGTTGTGTTCGTAGGGAAACTGACACGCAGGATCGAGATCGTAGCCAGCGGTGACGGGAATCCCGGCATCCAGCAATCCGCGCGTCAGTCCGCCCGCGCCGCAAAAAACGTCTACTGCCGCAGCGTTGATCGCACCGGCATTGCGTGGTCTCTGGGATCGTCGCTGTTTCATGGCCTGTTCGGTAGAAGATGCCAGATGTTCCCTATATCGTGCAAGGTGTCTTCAGCGACGGGATGCGGGTGAGTTTAAGGGTTTGGGCACAAAGGCACTCAGGGGTTGTGGTCGTAATCTGTGTTGCTTGGTGTCCTGGTGGTTTGATTCGGCTTCGTCACAATGTCCGCCATGATTTTGCGGTCCGAGTCGGGGCGCAAAATTGTCGCAGCTTATGTTATGCAAATGGATTCTCCACGGTGACACCGGTGTTTTGGAAATCGGTGGCGTTGCGCGTCGCCACGGTCAGGCCGTGGGCGAGGGCGGTGGCGGCAATGAGGCTGTCTTTGATGGGCATGGCTTGGCCTTTCTTCTTCAACCGCGCCAGCAGGCGCGCCCATTCGGAGGCAGTCGCGGTATCGAAGTCGAGCACCCGCAGGCGCTGGACGCCGGCGGCGAACCATTGTTCCAACCGCGCGCGGCGGCGGCTGGCGGGTAGCAGCAGGATGCCGTATTCGAGTTCGCCGAGGATGATCGGGTTGACGGCGAGTTCGTGCTCGTGGGAGCGGAGCCAGGCGACCACCCGGGCGTCCGGCGCGGGCTTGGTCGGCTCGCTCAGGACGTTCGCATCTACGAGGAAGTTCATAGCGAGTCGGTGCCCTCGGACGCAATCGGTTGAAACCAATCCTTCACCGGACAGGCCAGCAACCAGTCCACGAGGCCCTCGTTGTCGGGCAGGGGCTGGCGCTTCAACAAATATTGGCCGGCTTCAAGGCGCTCGATGTCGAACGTTTGCCCGGAGGCAATCCGGTCGCGCTCACGCAACGGAGCAGGCAACACGAGCTGGCCTTTGCTGGAAATGGTGGTCTTCATCTTGGTAAGATGACGTCTTACTTCGTGTTTGTCAACGGGACACGGAAAGTCGCTTCACAATGTCCGCCAGGATCGCGCGATCCGAGTCGGGGCGCTGGGGCGATTTTGGGTGGGTATCATCGCAGCCGATCCAGCCGCGGAGCTTCAAAAACATGGCGGCGCTGTGTTTGTAGGCCGGCACGGGCGCGCGGAAGGCGAGAAAGCCGAGGTATTGCAGCTGGTCATTAAGTTCGTAGAAGGACGGATCGCCGTTGGCCCAGGCGGCGTCGCGCTGGGCAAACACGTCGGGCGCGAACGTCGAGAGCCCGAGCAGATAGTCGCTGCCATACATCACCATGTCGATGGCGAGGTCGTTGCCGGTGTAAACGCGGAAGTCGGGGCGGGTGGCGTCGCGGAGCGCGAGGCGATGCCATTCGAGATCGCGGCGCAGGGAGGAATGTTTGGCCCCCACACACGCGGGAATCCCCATCAGGCTGCGATAAACCTCGAGCGAGTAGATTTTGCCGAATGGCGCGAACATCGTGCCGAGTTCGAAACCGATGAAGCGCGTCGCGTGCTTCGCCAGCGCAGCATAGGCAGCCACGATGGCGTCGTCGGGCTGCTGCGTGAGGCCGAAGCTTTGGAAAATGACGGGCGTACCGCCAAACTCCTGGATCATCGCCATCTGCCGCGCGTAGGAGTCGAGATTGAACGCGTCCCCGGGTTGATCGGACACGAAGGCGCCGGCGACGAAGGATCCGCCGCCCAACTCGGCGCGCGTCAGATCCAAGGCGCGTCGCCGGGTGGCTTCGTCGATCAGGTTGCCGAAGCCAGTATCCATATTGACGGCGGGCGCGAGGCCGGCTTGCGCGGTGCGGCGCACGTGGGCGGAGAAGCCGTCCCAATCCACGTCGCCATGGGCAAGGAAAGGCAGCAGGATTGCCGAGATGCCTTCGATGCGCCGACGGGGTCGGAGCAGCTTGAGCGGGTCGAGCGCGGAAAGGTTGGTGGGCGGATTCATGCAAGTTCAGCGCGCAGGTATTTCGGGAGCAAGCATAAGTCTCGAGGGCGCCGGGGAAAAGATTTTTCCCGCGCGACCGGGTTCTCCACTGGAAGTAGCCGCAGCCTTCAGGCTGCGCTTGGGTAACTGGACGCACGGCACCCATTGCTGGAGGTGTGGCGCAGCCCGAGGGACGCAACCTGAAGGTTGCGGCTACGACGGGTTCGGAACAAAGCCAGGTCAGGGAACCCGGCGGAAACGGGCGACGATGGCGACGAGGACGAGGGTCGTGCCGAGCGAACAGACAATGGCGGCGCCGGTGGGCAGATCAAATTTGTAGGAGCCGTAGAGTCCCAGCACGCTCGCGAGGGTGGCGATGAGCCAGCCGATCAACAGGAGCGAGCTGAGTTTGCGCGCGAGAAAATTCGCGCAAACCGCCGGAACGATCAGATAGGAGAATACCATGAGCACGCCGCCGATTTGGACAAACGTGGTCACCACCGCGCCGAACAGGGCGTAAAAGATAAAGTCCCACCAGCG
Organism: Verrucomicrobiota bacterium; assembly: GCA_043742955.1. GTDB lineage: Bacteria > Verrucomicrobiota > Verrucomicrobiia > Limisphaerales > JAYTXL01 > JAYTXL01. The sequence goes on from JAYTXL010000354.1 coordinate 3,814, forward strand.
GATCGACAAGCCTTCGGTCACCGCACGTTCGGGCTCGAAGGAGAGGAGGAAAAATTGACGGCGAAAAATGAAGTGGACGGCCCCGATGACCACATAGAGCGCAAAGGGTTTGAGGACGTCGCCAGGCTTCTGCAAGTGCAGCAGGTCGCCGACGAGGGTGTGGCGCAGTTCTTCATTGCCGTTGGGGCTGTTGCTGAGAAGAAGAATGCCGGCGGCGGCGGCGACCACATAGACGATGCCGATGAGGGCCTCCTGGGGAACCTGATGATGTTTCTTGGAGCGGGTGAAGGTAAAGATGATGGCACCGATGAGGGTGAACCCGGCTGACCACGCGTACGTTTGCCAGTCGTGCGCGTCGTGTTTCATCAGAATCGAGACACACGCCCCGAGCGCGGCGACCTGGGCGAGCGCGAGGTCTACAAAAATAATTTCGCGGCGCACAATGTGGAGGCCGAGGTACACAAGCAACCCGGGCAGGAGCAGGCTCGCGATGAGCGGCCATTTCATGAGGTCAAGAAATTCTTCCATAAGGTGTTCGTCTGCGGGGAGACCCGCTGCCTTCGGGACTATTTGGTGGCTTCAAATCCCTTGGCCAGGGCCTGGACGAGTGAATCCAGCCATTCGATATAGCCTTCGTCTGCGCCCTTGCCGCCGCCCGGATAGGGCGCGAAGTCGAGCAACTTTGCCTCCGTGTGGCCGGCCACGGCCTCGGCGGTCTTGCGGCTCAGGTGCGGTTCCACGACAATCAACCGGGTGTGGTCGGCCTTCATCCTGGCAATGACCTCAGCCAGGTGCGCGGGCGTCGGCGGAATACCCGGCTTGGGCTCGAGAAACAACGTCATGTTCACCTCAAAACGCTTCGCGAAATAAGGCCAGGAATTGTGGTAGGTCACGATGCGTTTGCCTTTGAAAGGGACGAGCAGCCTCTGCCACTCGGCGAGCTTGGCGTCGAGACGGTAATTGAACTTCTTCGAGTTGGCGCGGTAAAAATCCGCGGCTTTCGGGTCCAGCTGACTGAAGGCCTCGGCAATGTGCGCCGCCACGACCTTCGCATTCATCGGGTCCGTGGTGTAGTGAGGATTGCCGGCGGCGTGGATGTCGCCTTTCGCACGATCCAGGGTGCTGGGAACTTCGAGCAAAGAAATGCCCTCGGCGCAAGCAATGCGGCCCGGCCGCCCGGCGGCGAGCTTTGGATTGCGGCAGCCCTCGAGCAACGGCGGCAGCCAGCCGATTTCCAGTTCCGCACCGCCCTCGATGAGCGCATCGGCGCGGTTCAGCTTGACGATGAAGCTCGGCTTGGCATCCACGAAGTGCGAGTCTTCCGTCGGTTTGGCCAGCGTTGCGAGCTCGATG
>JAYTXL010000355.1:0-24790 GCA_043742955.1 Verrucomicrobiota bacterium
CCAGTTGACCACGTTGGTGTCGCCCATCCGGATTGCGTTTTGGAACAAAGTCCGGCCGAAAATATTGGTGACGTTTACCTGTGCGTGTTTGGCCAGCAGGAGTTTACATACTGCGAGTTTTTGCCCGGGCCCGAGCCGGACGGGGGGAAGCTGAATCAGTTGAAATAGCGGACTGATCCCTTCGTTATTTACAGCGTTCGCGTCGGCTCCGTGTTGCAGCAGTGTTTCGATTACTTCGATCTGCCCGTTGATGGCGGCATGGTGCAGGGCGGTGTTGCCCTGGGCATCCTGGTCGTCGATCGCGACTTGGTAGTCGAGCAGCAGTCGCACGAGCGACTGGCTCCTCATGGCGGCATAGTGCAAGGGGGTGGAATTATTAATATTCTTGGCGTTAACATCCGCCCCACGTTTTAGAAACAGTTCAGCGGCCAGCCAATTGCTGTACAGGATCGCCATGTGCAAAGGCGTTTGTCCCTGAGCGCCGTTGGGAGTTGGATTCGTCTGCGCATCCAGCAAGCGGGTGATCATCGTGGGTTTGGTGTAGCGCCACACCGAGACCCACAACGGTGTTTGCCCCCACAAATTCGTGGCATTGAGGTCGGCCTTGCACTGGATAAGGAGTTCGACCATCCGTTCCTGCCCCCGGCTTACCGCGAGGTGCAATGGGGTCATGCCGGACCGGTTGACCTCAAAGAAATCATTGTCCTGCGCGGTAAATAATTTGTCCACCCACTTGGTCGAGACGCGCGGGCCACCAGGAGCAAAGACGGGAACCGGCAAGGGCTTCTCGTGGGCGTTGACCAGTTCAGGGTGGGCCTTGAGAATCTTTTCGGCAGTGACGGCATCGCCATCGTAAGCGGCGCGGCGCAGGTCAAACCCCGGATCGTTGCACCCGCACATGAGCAGGGGAAGCAGGCAGAGCACGCCCGGCAAGCTGGAACGATCCATCCCCGAGGAAACCATCCATCGTCAGATTTGTCACCCTTGGAATTCGGTGCGCAGCCGGGCTGGTCGCAGCTTGGTTTTTCGCCTGAGTATTTTCCAGCCAACCTGAAGGGTTGCCCGCCATCAGCCCGGGGTTGAGCGCAGCAAGCCTTCAACTAAAACTGTTCTTCCTTGTCCTTGAACAGCAGGTTGAACGTCGTCAGCGAACCGTAACAGCGCGTAACGTATTGCTGCATTTCAACCTTGTCGCCGTCGGTCAAGGTCGCGTGAGCGTTCACTTTCTGTTCCAAAACCCGCAGCTGATTCCTGACCCCAACGAGCTTGTGGAAAAAAACTTCCAGCGGGATTTCCTTGGTCTGCAAGGTTGGGTCGGACGGGTGCAATACCATTTTGCCGTTGTGCCAACGGATTCCCAATTGTTCGACGACCGCCGCAGGCTTTTCCAACCCGAGGGCGCGCACCACGGCTTCCGCCGTTTCTTCCACCAACGCCGCCAGCGGCCGCGTCAAACCCGACACCACCACCTGCGGTTCGGCTGGCTCCAAGCCGGCACTTTCGGGCGCCACGGTGCGCTGCCCGTCCTCAAAACGAATTTCCGCCGTGTGCTCGGTAATGGATCTTACCGTCCCCACGCCATATTGCGGATGACGCACTTTCAGGCCGACATGCAGCGATTCAATTTTCATGATCCAACTTTAGGTGCGGAACCCGGAACTGTAAAACGCAAACGTCGAACGCACTCGCCATTGATCTTGGTTCAGTGCGTGGACAACTGCACGAGTGGACTTGAAATGGTTAGCGTGGAACCGTTCGCCGTGTGCTGGTGGGTGGTGACGACCTCCACGGATTTCAGTTTCATCGCCAGCGTCACCTCGCCCACCCAGGTGCCGGGGCTGGTCTGCCGCAACGGCACCGATTCCCAGCGGTCGTATTCCATTGCGAAGGTGTAATCCGGATGCCGGTCCACCGACCACCACAACTCATTTTGCTGCGGCTGTGAATGATCCGGGAAGGTAACGGTCACCTGCAAGCGCTGCGTTGCCTTGTCCCAGCGTGGCCGGATGCTCGGGGTGGCCACCAGCGGGCGCGTGTTAAAAAAGTGGTGTTGCGCGAACGCGATCAAGTTTTCCTGCACCTCCGGCAGGGAACCCACTTGTTTCATAAAACCCATCTCCTTCGATCCGCCATGCTGACCGCCGGGCACCACGTAAATGGGAAATCGGGGAAAGCGCTTCCCGAGTTCCACCAAGCCGGGGCTCACGTTGTCGTTCGCGCCCTGATTGTAGAATATTTCCAGCCCACGTTTCCGCAGCGCCGGCAGGAAATTCGTGGTACGGCACACCTCCCACGCCAGACTTGAGGCCGCCTTGATTTCCTCCTCGCTCCAACCCGCCGCCCGCGCTTCGGCCAAAGTGATGCGCTCATCCGCGCGCGCCTTCTCGCGGAACACCAGCGCATCGTACGCGCTGGCGGGGGCGCTGGTGTTTTGGCCGCTGCGCAGCCCCGCGAGGAATTGCTCATTGGCCCGCACGATCTCCGCCGCGCGCGTTCCTTCCACATAAGGGCCACCCGGGCTGTCAATGATCGGCGCCACCACGGGCATGATGGCCGTGAACCGGTCATCCGCAATGCCGGCGGCCGCGGCCGCCACCCCCCGCTTCGAGCCGCCAGTCGCCAGCACTTTTTGCGGCTGAAACGCATCCCGCTCCACCAACGCCGCCGTGAGCGCGCGCAGATCGCTCATCCCCCAGATCCACGCCGGGGTATAACGCAGGTCCTTGGTCCGGAGTAAATGCTCTTTCATGCCCACATCCAGCTTTCCAACGGGCTCCATGGCGTCGATGGTGCTCATGCCGATGAGCACAATCCCCACCCCGTTTTCCTTGAGCAAGCGCAGGTGGGCTCCCGACGGGTTCGCCGCCTTCACCGCCAATCCGGCATTGTCGATGATCAGATTTTTGCACGGACCGCCCGCGACCGGAGCATTGAAGGTCACCGGCAGGCGCACTTTCTGCCCCGGCCACCATTCGCAGATGGTAATTTCCACGAGCTTCTGCCGGATCGAGGGATCCTTCGCCAGCGGTTTCCAATCTTCGATGACGCGCGTTTCCAAGGTGGCTGGATCGCGCACGGCGGCCAGATCGTAACGTCCGATAATGACGGCGCTCTGCGCCGTTCCCAGCATACCCACCAAGCCGACCCCGCAGCCGAACCACTTCCGCAGGCGGCGGCCCCAATCCTTGATCAGAATTCGACCGGGCGCTTTCCCCCGGACCGGCATGTGGCGGGAGTCATTCGGGCGGGAAACCGGCCAACTGGGTTCGGGTTGGTATTTCATGGTGCCGGTCATTGGACCAGTTTCCCGGGCAATTCCAAGACCGATTCATAAGGAATTAGCGATTAACAGGCTGCCCGAAAGGCGGTGGGTTGAGACTTGGACGCGGCCGCTATGCCCGCGTCCCATTCGGCAAGATAACGCCGCCAGACCCGCTCTGTTTTCCGATCACCCAACCGCACTAAATCAACGGCTTGCAAATTCCAACTCTTGGTTCAGATAACTCACGGTAACGACAGAATGGTCGCCCTTCCGTCCAAAAGGGACATTTTCATTAAGTTTCGACCCGACGATTCACAAAGAGTTGAACTATCGGTCGGCCGCGACGATGCTGCGATCATGTTAAAGAAGTCTCCCCTGTTGCTGGCAGCATTATGCGCGTTGCTCCTCACCGGGTGTCTCGAGTTCGAACGACAGACCCTCACCTACCAATACGACGCGAAAACCGACACGCTCCGGATCTTCCAAGCCTACCAGGGCATCTTTGGCGTGGATAAGCCGGACGCCCTTTCCGGGCAAGAACTGGAGCAGCTTCAATCCGTGCTGTCCACCCCACGGACGTTTTTCTTTGCGAATTGGATTGCGGAATATAACCGCGATTTGGTCCGCGAGAAGCTGGCGGAATCCAAAACGCCGGAAGCCAACGAATCGGCCACCGCTGCAGCCGCACGCGCGCGGCTCGGAATGTTGCTGCAAATGCTGCTCGACAATGTGCGCGTGGAGAACGGCGGCTTCCACCTCGACGACAAAGGCAAACTGTGCGGCGTGCAGCGGGTGACGGTGATCCGCGTCTCCAAACTCATCGCAGCGGGCAATGAATCCATACGTGACGCCTTGAAGGCAGATCAGGGGAACCTGACCGCCGAAGAACGGGCACTTTATGCCAAATCTGCCGCCGGTCCGGCGGACTATATTCAAATCGAGGGCAACCAGCTTCGTGTTCGCTTCCCGATCACCCGCCCCGACTTTGAAAAGAATTTCGGGCCCAAGGCGGAGGCCAACAACCTTCTCGATGAGTTCCGGCGTAGCGGCGGTACTTTGGCCTTTGCCGACAATGAAATGAAATGGAGCATCGGCAAACCGGCGGACAAGACCACCCGCATCACGCTCCCGGTTTCCGACAAGCCCTATCTCCCAAATCTGCTAGCGGCAGTGAAGAAGCAGTCCATCGCCGTGCGTGAGAAGTTCGACCCGGAAGCAGCAGCGAAGGAATTCCTTGGCGGTGCCACCAAAAACGAGAAACCACCAAAATGAGCGTCGCCAGCCAGGCGCGGAGGAGGACATCCCCGGTCCTCCTCCGTGTTGATCCGCCCATCCGTGGTTAAATCCAATGGCGATGGCTCAGGCCAGCGCCTTCTTGATCACTTCACCGCTGACGTCCGTCAAGCGTTCAGCCCTGCCGTTGTGCCGGTAGGTCAGGCGCGTGTGGTCGAGGCCGAGGAGGTGCAACATCGTTGCCTGGAGGTCGTGCACGTGTGTCTTTTCCTCGGCGGCACGAAGGCCAACCGCGTCGGTCGCGCCGATTACTTGACCACCCTTTACTCCACCTCCGGCGAGCCACATGGAGAAGCCATGCGGGTTATGGTCGCGGCCATTCGAGCCTTCGCTCATCGGCATGCGGCCAAACTCGCCGCCCCACACGACCAGCGTCGAGTCGAGCAACCCGCGCGCTTTCAAATCCTTTAACAACCCGGCCACCGGCAAATCACTTTGCGCGCAAAGTTTCGTATGGTTGCCGTCCACGTCGCTGTGACCGTCCCATCCATTGGTGTCGCCACAATAAAGCTGCACGAAACGCACGCCGCGCTCAACCATCCGGCGCGCAAAAAGGCAGCGCAATCCGAACTCGGCGGTGGTCGCGTTATCGAGTCCGTAGATTTTTTTGGTCGCCTCGGTCTCCTTGGAAATATCCACGACCTCCGGCGCGTGCGACTGCATGCGAAAAGCCAGCTCGTAGGCGGCGATGCGTGCCGTGAGCTCGGAGTTCTCCTCGCCGGTGCGCAGATTCTCCCGGTTCAATTGGTGGATCAAATTGACCGTCGCCAACTGCTGCTGAGTGCTCACCCCTTTCGGTGTGTTGAGATTCAAAATGGGCGATTCACCGCCGCGCAAAATCGTGCCCTGATACGTCGCGGGCAGGAAACCATTGCTCCACGCCGGCGCGCCGCCCTTCACCCAGCCGGACGGATCGGGCATTACGACGAACGCCGGCATGTTCTGGTTCTCGGTGCCCAACCCGTACGTCGCCCACGCGCCGAGGCTCGGCCGGCCCATGAGAATCGAGCCGGTGTTCATCAGGTAAACCGACTCCGGATGCGTCACGCTGTCGCCATAACACCCGCGCAACAGACAAAGTTCGTCCGCGAATCCTGCGAGGTTCGGCAGAAAATCAGAAATCTCCATGCCGCACTGGCCGCGCGCCTGGAAGGGCCGGCAGGGCGCGAGCAATTTATTCTTCGCCACGGCGCGCCGCGTTTTGAAGGTGCCGAACGACTCGGGAATCGGCTGGCCCGCCAGCCGGATCAGGTCGGGCTTTGGGTCAAACAGATCCACGTGGCTCGGCCCGCCGGACATGAACAGAAAAATGACGCGCTGGGCCCGCGCTTTGAAGTGCGGAGGCTTTGGGGCGAGCGGGTTGGCAGCGACCGGCATCCCGGCCGCGAGCAACCCCTGCTGTTCGAGGAGGGAACTGAGCGCCAGCATGCCAAAACCACCACCGGCATTACGCAGAAATGCGCGCCGCGACGTGGGTCGCAGCGCGGGGCCGTGGGGACCGGGGCAGGTGTTCATAAGGTTATTCCACATAAACAAAATCATTCAGATTGAACAGCGCGCGGCAGAATTCAGGCAACGGCGATTGGGCCAGAAATTCGCGGGCCAGCGAGAACTCCTTCGCCGTGGGCGCGCGTCCCAGGATGAGGCGGAAGGCCTGCGTGATTTGTTCGTCGCCGGTCGCGCCCTCCCTCTCCAACCGCGCCGCCGTGAGTTTCGCGGCCATGATCACTTCGTCCGCGTTGAGCAGGGTGAGCGATTGCGGCGCGGTGGTGCTCTGGCCACGGACCGGGCAGCTCAAATTGTTATCCGGCGCGTCGAAGACCTCGAGAAATGGAAAGCGCAAATTGCGCCGGGCGAAAATGTAAACACTGCGACGCGAATAATCGGCCGCGCGCTCGTTCGGCGTCCAGCCTCGGGAGCCCGCGAGCAACTCCTTCGGAACGGGCGGAAAAATCCCCGGCCCGCCCCGCGCCGGGTTCAACTGCCCGCTGATGGCAAGCAGGCTGTCACGGATCACCTCGCCCTCCAGTCGCAGCCGGTTCATGCGCGAGTAGAGTTTATTGTCGGGGTCGACTTGGGAGGGCGCGGTTCCACCCGCGCCCACTTTGATTTGGGCCGGGGTGGAACCCAACCCTCCCACGCTGCGCTGGCGATAGGTCGCGGACAGGAGCATCAACTTGTGCATTTGCTTCACACTCCAGCCCCGCCCCACGAACTCGCGCGCCAGCCAGTCGAGCAATTCCGGGTGGGTGGGTGCCTGTCCGTGCGTGCCGAAATCGCTCGGCGTCGCCACCAGACCGCGACCGAAATGATGCTGCCAGATCCGGTTCACCATCACGCGCGCCGTGAGCGGGTTGGCGGGCGAGGCGATCCAGTTTGCGAGCATGGTCCGGCTCGGACGTAGGGCGGGCGTCTCGCCTGCCTTGGAAGGGTTTTGGGCTGGAATGTTTTGATGGAGTGTGGCCGAAATCACAGATTTAGGCGGGCGAGACGCCCGCCCTACGAGGACCATCGGAAATCCCGCGCCAATTTCCTCGCCTGGCTGGCTATATTCACCACGCACGAGCAGGAACGCTTTCGCCGCCGTACCCGGTTTGTTGCCGAGTGCCATCGCTTGTGGCAGGGGCGGCGGTTTGGGAAGGTCTTTCAATTCATTGAACAACTTCTTCCGCCGCCCCTTGTCCCTGCCAGTGAATGCATCCGCGAGCTCCTTTTCTGAAACCTCGAGCAGCGCCACCGTTTCCAGGACGAGATTCGATTGTTCAGTGGTGCGTTGCGCCGCGGGCGTTTGATGGGCGTTTTGCGCCTCGGCCGGGAGTTTCGCGAGTTTTTGTTGCCGCAATTGCTCGCGCACCGGTGACTCCAGTTCCGCCAGCTCGCGAACTTTGGGATGCTCGTTCAACTGCTTGATCCCCGCCTCATGGGCCGTCCGCTCCGCCAGCGTGGGCACCGGACGCTCCCGCTCAAACCGGGCCGGAGTGAAGAAGGCTTGCATCGAGTAGTAATCGCGCTGCGAAAGGGGTTCAAATTTGTGGTCGTGACAACGCGCACACCCCAGTGTCAGTCCGAGGAACGCAAGGGCCGCTGTATCATTCATGTCATTGAGCGTGTTGTGGCGGCGTTGCACCTGGTCGGCGCTGTCCACCATGTCCGGACCCAGAAGATTGAAGCCGGTCGCCACCAGAAGTTCCGGGTTTTGAGTTTCGGGTTTCGCGTGGGTGAAAAGCTCGTCGCCCGCGAGCTGCTCACGGATGAACTGGTCGTATGGTTTGTCATCGTTGAAGGACTTGATGACGTAGTCGCGGTAACGCCAGGAGTGCGGTCGCACGGCGTCGTGCTCAAACCCGTCGGTCTCCGCGAACCGCGCGAGATCCAGCCAGTGGCGACCCCAGCGTTCACCGTAGTGCGGTGAGACGAGCAAGCGGTCGATCAATTCCTCATAAGCGCGCGGCGACGGGTCACTTGCAAACGCCTCGATTTCCTGCGGCGTGGGGGGAAGCCCGACAAGGTCGAGATAGAGTCGGCGGACCAAGGTGTGGGGCGAGGCGGGCGGGGAAAAAGTGAGACCAGCCGACTCAAGGGTGGCGAGAATAAATTGATCAATCGGATTATGGATCGCTGACTGCGGGCTACGCACGCGGGGCGGAGCTGGACGCTTTACGGGCTGGAAGGCCCAATGGTGACGGTCGGCTTCGGTGATCGTAAATTCGGTGGTCGCTCTCGCGGTCCTGCCCGCTGCGGCTTTGTTCAAGGGGCGGCGGTACGGCACGCCGGCTTTTACCCACGCCCCAATTTGCGTGATGGCCTCCTCCGGGAGCTTCTTTTCCTTGTGCGGCATGCCCGGATCCATTTCGTGGCGGATCATTCGCACCAAAAGACTTGCGTCCGGTTTGCCGGGCACGACCGCCCTGCCGCTTTCGCCCCCGCGCAACAGCGCCGCGCGTGTCACGAGGTCCAGTCCGCCTTTGGTCTTCTCTCCGCCGTGGCATTTGACACAGTGCGCTTCGAGCAAATCAAGCGCCCCCTCGGACTTGCTGACGGCTTTGCCACTCGCCCCCGCCGCCGTGCGCGAATGGAGCACGACAACCAGAAGCAGAATGGCCGTCAACTCACCCACCTGGAACGTGGCCCTGCCCATAAGGTTCACGGCCGGGTGAAAATCACCCCGTGGATCGGGGTCGGATACGGCACGTCCAATCCTTTCGCCGTGTGCCAGAGAATGCGGTTGAGTTCATCCTCCGGTGCGCGGTCATACACCCGGAAGTTCATCCGGCTGGATTGTTTGGCGAACGCCGATTTCGCAGTGTTCTTCGCCGCCATGTCCACTTGCGGTGTCAGCGGATTGTAGGGGGTGAGCTTCGCCGATTTTTGAAACGAATTAAACATCGGCGTCGCGCCGGCGTCATACTGCGTCAGCGGGGGCAGTCCCAAGATCAGCTCCATTGTCCGAATCATGCTCGCGGTGGTGTAGAGTGTGCTGTCCACGACTCCGCGCTTGCACCACGGGCTGATGATGAAACCGGTGGTCCGGTGGGCGTCCACGTGGTCGGGCCCGTTTTGCGCGTCGTCCTCAATGACGAAAATGGCCATCTCCTTCCAGAATTTACTGCGGCTGGCTGCCTCGACAATCCGGGCGAGGGCGAGGTCGTTGCTCGCCACGCAGGCCTCCGGCGTATGCGCGCCGGGCGTCGTGCCTTGGGTGTGGTTTTCGCCGAGCGACATGATGGCGAAGCGCGGCAGCACGCCGGTTTTTTCCGCCGTTTGCAAATCCTGGATCCACCACTTCACCCGATCCGTGTCCCGCGATCCACTCCATTTGCCGCGGTTGATGGAGGGGACGCGTTGCGAACCTTCGCCGTAATTCTTATAACTCACGCCGTGCCGCTTGCACAAATCCCAGAGATATCCGTTGGCCGGGGTTTCCATTTCCTCGTTCCCAGGCAATCGGCCGTGGCCGGAATAGGAAATGATCCACGAACGCTGGTTGAAATCCGTGGCGATCGCCGCGTCGCACCAACTGTGCCCATCCACGCTGACCTCGCCGTTGCAATAAAGATTGTCGAGCAACACATAGTCGCGCGCCAGTTGATGCTGGTTGGGTGTCACGTTTTCGCCGAAGATCGTGAGGTTCGGATCGCCGTTACCGACCGGCTTGCCTTTGGCGTCGCGCAGATCACCCAGTACTTGGTCGTAGGTGCGATTTTCCTTGATGACGTAGAGGACGTATTTGATCGGACAGGGTTGTCCCACCTGGTCGGGAATCACACAGTCACTCTTCATCGGCGCCCGCTGCAACGACTCCGGCGTGTAGGGCGAATTCTTTCGGACCTGCTCCGTGTACGCCACCATCTGCGCCGGGTTGGGCCGGGCGATGAATGAAATCGAACCCTCCAGAATGCGGCCGATATAGTCGAAGGCCGGCGGTTGGTGCAGCGTGGTCGGCGACGCAGACTTTCCGGGAAAGTTGGCGCGCGATTGCAGCCCCTTGCCGTTGGCGACCAAGAGCGTCTGGTTGTCGGGACTTACCGCGAGGGCGCTGGGATACCAGCCGGTGGGAATGAAACCGTTCGGGACGGAAATATTCTCATTGTTCCGCTTCGCCTCTTCTGACAGGGAGCCGGTAATGTCCACCACCATCACGTTGTTGTTGTCGGCGTTGGCAATGAACAGCGTCTTGCCATCAGGCGAAATCGCCAACGCATCCGGGGTGCTGCCCTCGGGGGATTGCGGGTAAAGCGAGGTGGAAATGATTTCGCGGGTGCCGTCCCACAAACGCCGCGCTGGGCTCGCGGCCTCCCCCGTCTTTTCCACGGCGCGGGTCTGGATTACCTGCACGGTGTTGTCACCGGAACAGGCGACGAACAGGCGGCCATCCGGGGCGACGGCCAGGTCGTTCGGGCGCAAGCCAACGGTGACGTCGCGTACCCGGCGATTCTTGTCCGTGTCGACAATGCTGACGCTGCGGCTGCCCCAGTTGCTGACATATAAATGTCGCTTGTCCGCGCCGAAAACGCAGGTGTGCGGGTGTTGCCCCACCGGGATGGTCGTTTCCAAGACCAACGTGTCGGGCTGGACGACCCAGATTTCATGGTTGGCCTCATTGCAAACATAGAGTTTCCCGGTCGCGGGATGCACGGCGATGGACGCAAGGAAAACCGTCGTGGACTCGGGTGCCGGCTTCACGGATTTGTGCACCGAGGCTTTGCCGTCGGCGTAATTGAAAACATGAAGTTCGCCCTTGTCGCCGCCGGAGACGAAAATCCGTTTGCCATCCTTGCTGAAGGCCAGCCCGTTCCAGCATTGCTTGAGCGGCAGGAACTGGGCCACGTTTTTGCCCGCCAGATCCACCAGCGTCAACCCGGTTTGGTTGAAGCCGCCGCAGACGGCCACGAGCATTTTCTTGTCCGGAGAAACCACCATCTTGAGCGCCAGGTCGCTGATGGGCACGGGCATTCCCGCCGGTGTCAGTCCCCAGCCGTTGAACAGGATATGGTGATCCGGTTTGAGACCGGACACCTTGCGCACCGCGGCGGAATTGACCTCGTCACCCTCCTTTCTCGTGGCTTTGGATTGAGCGGTGGTTTCCTGCGGGGCCAGCGTCACCGCCGCAAGGATGGCAAAAGGAAGCAGCCCGCGCCGAATCGAAAGGGAAAGTTTCATAAGTTGAATTGCCAGAAACAGGAATCGTTCATCATTAACGGCATTATTCCGGTCAGATCAAGCAATCTTTCCCGGCGCTCGGGCGTAAGGACGCATCTCTGTTTCTGGCCCACCACAACAAAGGCGCCGTGTTCTCCCTCATCGTCGCAGCGCGAGCGTCCCGCTCGGTGTTTCTCCGGGCGGCGGGACGCCGCCGGAACTCGCAGCCGAGGACGGCCACGCTACGCAGATCAGGGGAAAACCCATCCGTCGCCAGGTTGCATCGCCGGGCTGAAGTACGCATATTCCGGGGAATGACGCATCCATCGTTGCAAACCAATGACGGCGACGCCGCGCGTTTTGAAACGGCGCTCCGCCGTTTCGATGCGGAGAATGCGCGCGATCCCAACGTCGAAATCGCGGAAGGCGCGCCGCATCCACGCGAATTGCTCTACACGAAAAGACTGACCGCCTGGGTGATGAAATTGCAGCCCGATGCCTCGGACGCGTTGCAATTGGCGGCGCGCTGCCAGCATCTGTGCCGCTGGCTGATCCCGCGCCACACCTACGAGATGACGCGCGCGGGTTATTTACGATGGCGCACCGAACTCAAAGTTTTTCATGCGCAGACGGCCGGCGGCATCTTGCGCGAAGTCGGCTACCCGGAAGCATTCATCACCCATGTGCAGGCATTGAATCTCAAAAAGAATTTTCCAGGCGACCCTGACAGCCGGGTGCTGGAGGACGCGCTCTGCCTCGTCTTCTTGGAATTTCAACTTGCGGAACTCGCCGCCAAAACGGCGGACGACAAAGTGATCAACGCGCTGCGAAAGTCGTGGCACAAGATGACCCCGGCCGCGCACACCCACGCCTTGAGCCTGCATTATGGCAGCACCGAGAAACGGTTGATCGAACGGGCGCTGGCGGTCCAAGAATGAGCGAGTCCACCGGCGCGCGGAAGCAATTCTGAATGGCTGCCGACCCGTCAACGGTGAACCCGCCCCTCAGGTGGATGCCCCGGAGGCCACGAACCCTGCTCGTTTCCCGCGCTTGCAGCCTGGTGCCGTTTGCGCTTTCATTAAGGGATGTCCACATTTTTCCGCTCCTCCGGTTGCACCTTCGTTCTGCTGTTGCTGGCCCAGCTCCCCGCCGAGGCTTGGGATTACGAAGGCCACCGGCTCATAAACCAGATCGCCCTGGCTGCGTTGCCGACAAATTTTCCTGCCTTCACCAAGACGCTGGAAGCCCGGGAACGCATCGCCTTCCTCGCCGGCGAACCGGATCGCTGGCGCAATTCACCCGACCTGCCCCTGCGGCATTTTAACGGGCCCGATCACTATTTTGATGTCGAGGATCTGGCGCTGTACCAGTTGACCGCCACCAACCTTTCCCCCTTCCGCTACGTGTTCACCGCGCAGATGGGCGCAGCACGGGCGTCCAATCCGGCGAAATTTCCGGCCGTGGATCCGGCGCAAAATACGGATCGCACCCGGGAGCTGCCGGGGTATTTGCCCTGGGCCATCACCGAGCATTACGGCAAGCTCAAATCGGGTTTCTCTTATTTGAAAGTCTTCGAGGAGTTGGGTACGCCGGAAGAGATTGCCAACGCGCAGCAAAATATTCTCTATATCATGGGGACGGCGGGGCATTATGTGGGGGACGCCGCACAACCCCTGCACACCACGCGCCATTACAACGGCTGGACCGGGGAAAACCCGCGCGGGTTCACCACCAGCAAAGGCTTCCACGCCTGGATTGACGGCGGCTATCTCAAAAAAACCGGATTGAACAGTGATAAACTATTGGGCGCGGTGACCCCGGCGAAGATGCTGTGGCCGGGCGATCCCAAGGCCAAACACGACGACGTATTTCCCTTGATGATGGCTTACATCGTCGGGCAGTACCAGCTTGTGGAAACACTCTATCAGCTCGATAAGGATGGCAAGTTTTCTGGTCAGGATGAACTGGGACATCAGGGGCAGCCCTTTCTGGAAGGCCAACTGCGCAAGGCCGGGCAAATGCTCGGCGATCTCTGGTATTCCGCCTGGCAACAGGCCCAACCCGATACTTACCTGAAATCAAGGCTGATGGAGCGCAAACTGGCAGGGGCCGACTTGCCCAAAAAGCGGTGAGCGAGCTTCCGCCTGGCCGCCAGCGTTTCCTGCCTACTATGCTGGATGACGGTCGGCTTTCGCCCGGTCAGTCCAGTGCTCCAAATTGGGGCGTCCCCGCCTTGGGCCAGCCTGCTGCTTCAAATGTTCCGGTCTGGGGCCTGGCTGGCCACGCCGGGAATGAAGCGCACATCGACGGCGTCCATGCCGGCGGCGCGGATGGCGGTCATGCCGAGATCGGTGTCTTCGTAAGCGCGGCAATGCTGCGCCGGCACGCCAATAAGCCGGGCGGCTTCGAGGAAAATATCGGGGGCCGGTTTTTGATTCACGACGTCCTCGCTCGTCACGATGGCGGCGAAGAGGTGGTGGATGTTCAAATGGCTCAGCACTTCCTCCACGACGCGGCGGCGGCCGCCGGAGGCGACGGCCAGCGGAATTCGCCCGTGGTGTGCGCGCGCCATGGCGACGACAGCGCTGATGGGTTGGACGCGGGAGATGAGCGGCAGAAAAGCCGCCTCCTTCTCCTGGGACACCTGGTGATGGTCGTAGTTCAGGCCCTGCTCCTGGCTCAACATTTTCAGGATGTCGCGCGAGGGCACGCCGCCCAGCGCATAGAAACGGTCTTCGGTGAAGTGAATGCCGTGCCGCTGGGTAACGGTGCGCCAGGCCTGCCAGTGGAGCGGCATGGTGTCGGCCAGGGTTCCGTCACAGTCGAAAATCAAGCCCTTAATCTGCATGCGCAATTCGGTAGGCCGGGTTCAGTCTCGAGGGGGGATCGGAGAGTTTGAATCTGAGCGCTGTCACAATTGCAAGGCCGAGAGTTTTTCCTCCAGATCGTTTGTCATCAATGGCTCGATCAAGCCGTCCAGATCGCCTTCCACCACGTTGAGCAGGTTGTAGAGGGTCAGTTCAATGCGATGATCGGTGACGCGGTTTTGCGGGAAATTATACGTGCGGTTTTTCTCGCTGCGCTCGCCAGTGCCCACCTGGGATTTGCGTTGCGCGGCGTATTTGGCGTTCTCGTCGGCAATTTTCCGATCGAGCAGACGCGAACGCAGCACGGTCATCGCACTGACCCGGTTCTTCTGCTGGGACCGCTCGTCGGCGCAGCGGGCCTCGACGCCCGTGGGCAGGTGAACAATGCGGACGGCGGAGTCGGTCGTGTTGACGCCCTGGCCGCCTTTACCGGATGCCCGGCAGACCGTGATGCTCAAATCTTCCGGCTTGATCTGGATGTCCACTTCCTCCGCTTCCGGCAGCACCGCCACCGTGGCCGTGCTCGTGTGGATGCGGCCCTGCGCCTCGGTCGCTGGCACGCGCTGCACCCGGTGGACGCCGCTTTCGTATTTCAGTCGCTTGTAAACATCCGAACCGGTGACGCTAAAAATGACTTCCTTGAAACCGCCAAGGTCGGATGGACTGGAATCAAGCGTTTCCACCTTCCACCTGCGTCCTTCAGCATAACGGGTGTACATGCGGTAAAGATCCGCAGCAAACAGCGCGGATTCTGAACCGCCGGCGCCAGCGCGGATTTCGACAATGGTATTGCGCGAGTCGGTCGGATCGGGGGGCAGAATCCCGCGCTGGACCTCCAGGGAAAGCTTCTTTTCCTCCACTTCCAACCGGGCGATCTCCTCGTGGGCCAGGACGGCCATTTCGGAATCCTCGAGTTCGCCGACCAGGAGGCTGCGGTTGGCCTGGAGATCCGCATTGTTTTTCAGGTAGGCAGCGCCGCGCGCCATCAACTCCTTGAGGCGTGAATATTCCCGCGACAACTCCTGGGCACGCTGGTTGTGGTCGAACACCTTGGGATCACTCAGCGCGCTTTCCACTTCGGCAAAGCGGCGCGAGAATTTTTCGATGTGTGGTTGCAGGTCCATCAGTGGAGTATTGAATTGCGGCCCGGGTGAACGCGGCGCTCCTGAGTCGGCGCGGAACCCTCTCTCCGGGAGGCAGGGCCCACGCCCGCCCCGACAAAAACAAACCGCCCGCAAGCCGGAAGCGGCCAGCGGGCGGATAAGGTTGGAAGCGCTACTTCTTCTTCTTCTTCGAGTCCGCCGCAGCGGCCTGCGCGGCCTGCGTCTTGATCATGCGCTGCTGGAATTTGTCGACGCGTCCGGCGGTGTCCACAAATTTCTGCGTGCCCGTGTAAAAGGGATGGCAGGCATTGCAAATGCCGATGAGCAGCGTCGGTTTGGTGGAGCGGGTCTTGATCACGTTGCCGCAGGCGCAACGGATTTCTGCGTCCACGTATTTCGGATGAATTTCAGCTTTCATAAATTAAAGAGCGGGGAAGATACCAGCCGCGCACCGCTTGACAAGCGCGAATTTTGGCCGTACCCGACGTTGCTTTCCGCCCAGTGACCCCTTAGCCTGCCGGGCGACATCCATGGACGTCACCTACAAAATCATTGGCGGCGATGGCCAGGAGTATGGCCCGGTCCCCCTGGCGGAATTAAAGAGCTGGATCGGCACCGGGCGGGTGCGGGGCGACACCTTGGTTTCGCGCAGTGATCTGGGCACCTGGTTGGCCGGCGGGCAGTTCGCCGAGTTGCAACTGGATGCTCCCGCGTCCACCCCGCCCGCCGTTGCCCCCGCCTCAACCTTGGCAAGGCCGCACTTGGAGTCGCAATTCAGGTCGGGTGCCGGATGGTTTTATTGGATTGCCGGACTTTCCGCCATTAATACTCTCGCCGCGCTCTCGGGCGGCAACTGGAGACTCATTGTCGGCCTCGGACTCACTCAAATCATCGATGCCTTCGCCGCCCAGCCCGGTTCAGTTGGCAAGGAGGTCGCCGTGTACCTCGATATGGGCGTGATCGGGATGTTTATGCTCTTTGGCTATTACGCGGCTCGTCGGCACAACTGGAGTTTCATCCTGGGAATGGTCGTCTTTGCGATTGATGGTTTAATTTTTCTCCTCAGCCAGGACTGGCTCAGCATCGCCTTCCACGTCTTCGTCCTGTATCAACTCTTCCGCGGGTTTCAGGCGAACCGCGCGCTGCAGGCGCTGGAGAAGTCCACCGCGAGCTGACCGGGCTCAACTTTCGCGCCGGTTCTCCGCCACCGCGACCCCTTCGCGCGCCAGCAGCGTTCGTTTCCAATCCAAGCCGCCGGAAAAACCACCCAAGCCGCCATGGACCGCCAGCACGCGATGGCACGGCACCAGCACCGGCACCGGATTCGCGCCGCACGCGCCGCCAACCGCGCGCACCGCCTTGGGCCGGCCGATGGCGGCGGCGATCTCAGTGTAGGTGAGGGTCTGGCCGCAGGCGATGGTGCGGATGACTTCCCAGACGCGCCGTTGAAATGCGGAACCGGCGGAAAGATCAATCGGGGGCAGCTGGGCGGTCAACTCGCCCGCCAGGGCCTGGCGCAGCGCCGTGCCGGTCTGTTCATGCAACTGGCGCAGACGGGGGGTCGAGTTCGCCGCGGTGAACAAGGAGGGCTTCACGTGTTTTCGCGGCGCGGGGAATTCGAGCGCGGCGAGGCCCCCCGGGGAAAAATGCGCCACAAAAATTCCGGCCTCGGTCTCAATGTAAGTTGTTTTCATAGGATTTAATCAGTACGCCCCAAAAACAGCGCGACCAGAATCAACAGCACGAAGGCGATCAGGCAACCGGTGAAGGCCATGGTCAGCGATTGGGGTAGAATTTGGCGAAAATGCCACTGAGCACCAGGAACAAAATGATGGCGGCGAGGATCACCCGATTGCGCGCCACCCGCTTCTCGTAGCGCAGGGGGCGCAGTCCGTGAATGCTGCCCGAGGCCAGGTAATTGATGAGCCTTGGGTTGCTGGCGGGGGGGCCGTGGACCAGTTGTTGTAACCGCTGCCACACCGCGACCAGGTCGTATTTCCGCACCCCGAGGTCGTTGTAATGCGCCCGGGTCGTTTGCGCATCGACGGGGGAATTGGCGTCGTTGGGGCCGGCCGCCTCAAAAATTGGCTCCTGGGCCAGCGCGGCCGACGGTGGTGCGGCGACCGCCGCCCCGTCTGGTTTCGCGGTGGAGCGCCAGCGGGGCGTTGGCGGGGCGGCGGGAGACGCGCGGCTCAATTTCTTGATCTGCACCTCCAGCGCGGCAATTTCCGCATTGAGGGAGCGGGCGCGGTCGGAAAGAGGGTCAACTTTTTTTTTGAAAAGTTGCATGGACGGAAAGCTACTTGCGCAGCAACAAGGCCAGCACGATGGCCAATCCCGCCAGCAGTACCGGCCAGGTGAGCGCCAGACCAAGCCGGCTCAGCTCGAAAAAACTTTTGTCCGCCAGCGAGGAAGTGACATTCGCGGCCGAACCGGGATTTTGCGCGGTTCCCTCAGCGGTGGCACCGGTGAGCAGCGGCCACTTGATGAGGGCGGAGTTCCATTCCATGCGCGAATTTTCCAGGGTGGTCAGGGCGCGCGTCAGTTCCACCTTAACATTTTCCCTGGTCCAGGATTCCTGTTGAATGGCTTGCACCTTGGCCAGTGAATCGCGCAAATCCACCAGCGTTTTTGCCATTTGTTCGCCGTCGCGACGGGCCACCAGTTCGGCCTCCTCAAGGAGGCCGATGCCGCGCACCAGATGCTGGGTCATTTCCTCGCGGCCGGTTTGAAACTCGAGCTGGCGCCGACGGGCCTCCTCCAGGGCCGCGCGTTCGCGTTCGAGTTCCTCCTGGGCACGTTTCAGCTCGGCGATCCGTTGCTGGGTGTCACCTACCTTGGCGTCCAGTTCCTCACGGGTGGGCGGGCGATTGGGCGGGGCGGGCATGGTCACCTCGAGTTGCGATGCGGCGGCATAGGCAGTTTTCTGCGCAGCTTGAAATTCGGTATCGATAAAATCAGACTCGTCAAATGATGAAGCCATGAGGCCGACTCTAGTCCTGTCGGCGCGGCCTGTAAAGCGGTGGATTATTAACTTGCGTTTTCAGCCTGCGGGCACCGCTGACCCCGTGCTTTTGGCGTCGCCCCGCTTCAGTGCTCGAACCTCGCCGCCCGGCGCAGTCCCAGTTTCAGCGGCAGCCATCCGATGAGCAGGGAGAGTAGCGCAAAACCCAGCCAGCTCGCAATCGTACCGACCGGGGATTGGGTGCCAAATCGTTCCCAGGCCGAACCGACCGCCAGCAGCATGACGGCACCGACGATGTAGAGAAAACTGAGCACCAGACAAAACGTGCCGCCGAATCCACTGACTATTTTGCCAGGATGATCCTCCTTAAAGTTGGGAAACAGCACCCCCAGACCGGCGGCCAGCCCGTTCAGGACGAAAGTCATGATCAACACCGCGCCGGTGAAAAACACCGTGCGTTCCCAGGGCAGTTGCAGCATGTGACAGGAAAGCCACATCAAGCCCAGGGTGATGACGAGGGAGGCGCCGGTGGCAAGAAAGAATTTGGCGAGGACCACGCGCGCGAGGCCGAGCGGGGCCAGGCCGACGATCCAGAGGCGTTTGCCTTCGAGCGAGAATTGCGGATAGACAAAGCGGGTCGTGAGCGTGGCGAGGTTGAGCGAGCAGGCACCGAGGTTGAGATAGGAAATGAGATGCACCCAGAACGGGTGCGAGAGTTGCTGGGAAAAATGGCGGAGGTTGATGATGTAAACGCCCAGCAAACCGAACAACATCAGCGTCTGTCCCCACTGGGTGGTGTCGCGCCAAAACATGCGGATATCCTTGACGAGCATGGCGCGCACGTCGCCCCGGACATGGCGCAGGCGGCCCACGGCGAGCTCGATCGGACCACGCGCATAGTGGAAGCGTTTCTGGCGCTGTTGCCGGTTGCGAAACCATTCCCATTGACCAAAGACGCTACCCCGGCTTTGCACGGTCGAGGCGGCCTCGTAGAAAATATTGCCCATCCGGGTGAAAGACAGGAACCCGAAGAAAAGGACGTGGCTCAGCAGCACGAGCATGAAAAAGCCAGCGGAACGCAGCGCGCCTTCCGCCCATTGGAGGACGCTGGCGGAAAGCCAGTAGCTCGGCAGCAGCGGATATTGGGCGAACTCTGTCTTTACGAGCAACCGATCGAGCACGGCCAGCACCCGCGTTTCGAGCGTGGCGTCGTCCACGGGTTCCGGCTTCAAATAAATGGCGGCGCCCAACAACAGGAAGGCGGCGGCAACAATGGTCGCCACCTGCAAGGCGCGCCGGTCCATGTGCCGCGCGAGATTGACCGCGCACCAGGAGCCCACGACGGTGGGCAGGACGATGAACAGACCGGTCAACACCAGCGTGGCCAGGTAGAAATGCCCGGGAACTTTTTGGGACAGGCCGTAGGCCGCGAGCAGGGGTGCGATGAGGAATAGAAATGCCCACGAAGCCAGCAGGCTGGATTCCAGGAATTTCCAGCGGAAGATGGTTTGTGCCGAGACCGGCAGCGTCATGAGGAAGGACGTTTCTCGATTGCGAAACAGGTTGGTGTAACTGATGACCAGGTTGCTGAAGAGCAGCATCAGGAAGAGAAACGCGAACAACAAAAACAACAAGCGTTCGGTCAGCAGGGTGCCCAGGCCGGGAAAGGTGGCGATGAATTTCAGGCCGCGATAAAAAAGCCAGGAGGACAGGGCCAGGTAGACCAGCATGAAAAGCGCGATGAACGCCGTGAGCAAGCGCGACTGTTTGCGGATGGACTTCAGCCGCCGCCAGGCCTGGATTAAACTGACGCGGACCAGCAGCGCCAGCGGCGCCGCGCGGCGGGGCACTTCGGGTTGGGATGGGGGGACAGCAGGATTCAAACGCAAGTCGGCTTATTTCAACTTCGCCCGTTCCTCGGTGAAGTTGGCTTCCTGGGCGGTCAGCGCGAGGAAGGAATGTTCCAGCGCCCCGTCGGAACCGCTTTGCTGGCGCAGCTCCTCGCGGGTTCCGACCGCCACGAATCGTCCTTGATGGATGATCCCGATGCGGTCGGCCATTTCCTCCGCCACACTCAATTGGTGCGTGGAGACGAAGACGGTCATGCCCTGGAGCGAGCGTTCCTTCAAAATATCCTTCACCACGCGGGCATGGTGGGGATCCAGGCCAACCATGGGCTCGTCAATCACAAACACCTCCGGGTCGTGCAAGAGCGCGGAGGCGATGGCGATCCGCTGGCGGGTGCCGTGCGACAGGCCCTCGATGGGTTTGCGCAGGTAGGGTTCAAGATTAAAGCGGGCGATCAACACCCGCGCGCTGGCTTCAATGCGGGCCTCGCTCATCTGAAATAACTGACCCGTGAAACGGAGAAATTCCCACGGCGTCAATTTGTCGTACAAAAAGGGGAAATCAGGCACGTACGCCAGGCGCTGACGGGCCTCCAGGGGATGGGTTTGCACATCGAAACCAGCCACGCGGGCGGAGCCGGAGCTGGGTTTGATGAGGCCGGTGAGAATTTTGATGGTGGTCGTTTTTCCGGCGGCATTAGGCCCTAGAACAGCGAAGAATTCGCCGCGCGGCACGACGAGGTTGACATTGTTCACGGCGACCAGTTCGCCGAACCGTTTTGTGACTTGGATCAATTCAATCATGCCGGGGGGCCGCTCACATTTTGGATTGCAGGTTCACGAGGGTGATGTCGTTGGGCAGTTCCACGCGGAGAATTTCCCCGGTCCGGCTCACCAGCACGACCAACGGAAAGCGCTCCAGCAACCGGGTGGAGAGCCGGTAAACACGGATGCGGGAATGGCCAAACTTCAGCGAATCCTGACGTGCTTGCCAAGTCAAACCGAGCGAGAGCTTCTTGAGGTCGCCCAGACTCTTCATCCCCCCCAGGCTGCCCAGCAAACCCACCACCATTGGGCCGCCCAATTCGGACAATAATTTGTCCGGTTGGCTCAGCTCCAGAAAAGTGAAGGTACGCTCCCAGCGGTCGTCTTCGTCACGGATCTGGAACGCGACGGTTTCGGCGGTGGCATCGGCCCGCAATTGCAGGCTGGACCGGCGTTTGGTGCCTTGCACCTGGAATTCCTGCCAGGTGTGGTTCGTGGAAAACCTCAGGCTCACATCGAATTTCACCCGGTTGGTGAGACTGCCGAAATAAACCGTGCCCCGGTCGATGTCGATGGTGTAACTCCCCAGCTTCTTCACCTGACCGCTGGGCATATCTTCGCGGACAACCTTGCCGGTGGCCAGTTCCTCACCCACGTTGGCGGCCCAGCGGCAACTGCCGATCTGCTTCCCCCGTTGCCGGATCTCCAACTGCGAATCGTCGGGCGCGGTCAGGACCTTTTCCCAAACCATCGCCACCGGCACGAGGCTGCCGGGCTGGTCGCTGTCGCGAAATTCGGAACGCCAGAGCAGCACGTTCATGGTCAGCCAGAACGTCGCGATCAAAAAAAACAAAACCCGGTTGGCCATGGTGTCAGCCACGGTGGGTGTTCGCCGCCGAGCCATTATGAAACCAGGGTCCGCGCGGGGGGAGCCGCCCCGGTTTTCTCCGGCGCGTCATGATCCCTGGCGCTTTGACCCCGACCATCATTTTGCGGGTACCTTGATGACTTGGCCGATGCGCAGCTTCTTGGGGTCGAGACCCGGATTGGCCGACATCAACGCGTTCAAGGAAATCCCGTATTTGCGGGCGACGGCGGCGGGGGTGTCGCCGGACTTGATCGTGTGGGTCTGGGATTTGGCTGGCGTTGGAGTGACATCACCCCCACCGGTTGCGGTGCCGCCCGCAATCGGGGGAGTCAGCTTGGCCACCGGGGGGGGCGGACGATTCGTCAAGGGTGGCATGGGGGGCGACACCACCACGTGCGCATTGGTTTTCTCAACCGGCGGCGGTCGGTGGCTAATCGACCCCAATTGGGCGGTCAGCGATTCGACTTGTTTGGTGAGTTTAAGGTTTTCCGCGATTAACCGTTCCAGCTCGCGCTGCACCTGTAGATTAATCGGCCCGAGCGACACCGTGCGAGCCAGCTCCTGCTTGCAGTTGACGATCCGCTGGCTCAGTTGCTCCGATTTTTCATCCCGCGGTCGCAACTTCAAAAAATATTCGTAATGATAAATTGCCCCGGCGAAATCCTTTTCCCTTTCCTCCAAAAGCAAACCCAAGTCCAAGTGCGCCGAGGCGGAGCGCGGATTCACTTCCAACGCCTTCCCAAACGATTCCACGGCACCCCGGTAATCCATGCTGGCGACCCGGCCCCGGCCCGCCACGAAATGCGGCTCCTTTTTTTCGTCCACGGGGCTGTCGCTGTCCGAGAAGCATCCGCCCCCCAGCCAGCAACAACTCAGCAAAAGAATCATGCGGCGCAGCGCCGTCATAAAAGTCATGCGGCGAACGTAATCGAACTGTCACTGGAGTCAACGGCGCGTTGGCATCCGCCAGGTGTTCGTCCCCGCAACCCCTCCCCCCGTAGCCGCAGCCTTCAGGTTGCGCCGGCGCGTAAACAGCGGTGGCGTCGAAACACACATTCACAGCGGCTTCCCACCGGGCGCAGCCGGCCGGCTGCGGCTACGGCGGAATCAAACGTCGGCCGGCCACGATCTACTTCTTGGTCAGTACCTTTTCGAGCAGCTGATTGAGCCGGTTCAACATCGTGCGCGGGTCTTCCAGCAAACCGGCGGCCACACGCGCGTTGTCGAGGAGTTGTTCCGCCACGCTGGCCGCGAGCGCCGCATCCTGGGATCGCATCGCCTCCAGCCGGGCCATGATCGGATGCGCCGGATTAAATTCGAGATCGAGCTTCGCCGGGGCGTCCGCCTCGGTATCCTGCTTCATCGCCTTCATCATGCGGCGCATGCTGGCCGTCATGAACTTGTCCGCGTCCACCACCACCACCGGGCTGGTCACCAGGCGTTGCGAGACCCGTACCTCCCCCACCTTGTCTCCCAGGGTTTCCTTGAGCCACTGCGCCAGCGACTTGGCGGTGTCGGCCGCCAGTGCGCCGTCCGGCTTGGGTTCATTCAGATGGAGTTCCGCCTTTTCCGCGAGCCGCAACGTTTTGTTGTCGAAGGTGTGCAGATGCTCCATGACAAACTCGTCCCACGGATCGTAGAGGAACAGCACCTCCCATTTGCGGTCGCGGAACACCTCGAAGTAGGGGCTGCTCTCGGCCGCGGAGCGATTGGGTGTGAGCAGACAATAAATCTCCTTCTGCTCCGCCGGCATCCGTTGCACGTAGTCTGCCAGCGAGGTCCATTTGCCCGCGTCCAGCGTGGACGACTCAAAGCGAAGCAGTTTGCCGAGCGCCTCCTTGTGCGTGAAATCCGTCACCACCCCCTCCTTCAGAAAGCGCTGGTATTCCCCGTAAAATTTCTCGTATGCCGCCGCGTCCCTGCCCGATTGCTCCTCGAGGAATTTCAGGAATCGTCCGGTCAGCACTTTGTTCAGCTTCTGGAGCAGGGAGGTGTCCTGCATGGTCTCGCGCGAAATGTTGAGCGGCAAATCCTCGCTGTCCACCACGCCCTTGAGAAACCGCAGCCAGTCGGGGAACAGGCCCTTGGCCTTCGCCTGGATCAATACTTTGCGGCAGTAGAGATTAACCTCGGACTCGATCCGGCCCATCCCCATGGATTCAAAATTCCGGCCCGGCACGAACAGCAGCGACTGGATGGCCAGCGGCGCGTCCGCCGAGAAATGCAGCCGGAACAACGGCTGGTCATGATCGTGGCCCACAAACGTATAGAAGGCGTTGTATTCCTCGTCCTTGATCTCCTTTTTGTTCCGTGCCCAGATGGCCTGCACGGTGTTGAGCCGGTTCCCGTTCAACTCAATGGGGAATGGCACAAAGCTCGAATACCGCTGGATAATCCGCTCCACCGCGCTGCCCTGCGCAAATTCCTTCGACTCCTCCTTGAGCTCGAGCGTGATCTTCGTGCCGCGCGGCAGATCGGCCGCCGGCGTGAGCTCGTAGCCGCCCCCGCCCTCGCTCGTCCATTGCCAGCCTGATTCGCCGGGGGCAAACGAACGACTCCACACGGTCACGCGTTTGGCCACCATGAAGGCCGAATAAAACCCCACCCCGAACTGCCCGATCAAACCCACGTCCGGCTGTTTCTCCGCCGCAATCTGCTTTAAAAACGCCTTGGTGCCCGAGTGTGCGATCGTCCCGAGATTCTCCACCAGATCCCCGTGCGTCATGCCCAGGCCGGTGTCGGTGATCGTGATGGTGAGCGCCTTTTCGTCCGTCGTGATGGCGATGGCGGGCGCGCTGTCCGGTTCGTGGACGGCCTGGCCGGAGGACTGGTTGAAGCGCAGCTTTTCGCACGCGTCCGCGGCGTTGGAAATCAATTCGCGGACGAAAATTTCTTTGTCCGTGTAGAGGGAATGAATGACGATGTTCAGCAACTGCTGAATCTCCGCCTGAAAATGATGGGTCTCGGTTTTGCTCATGGACCCGTTTCCATAACGAACGCGCCCCGCTGCCGTCAAGCAATGCCTTGGAGCTACCCCGCCCGCGGATACCCAACGGCACCCCGCCGGTGTCACGCCGGTGTCAGTCCTGAATGGCGCTTAGATAAGGCCTAATACTTTCTTGCCAAGACGTTTGCGTCGAGGAGGATTTTTTACCGTCGCAAACAAAACCCGACGGGATAA
>JAYTXL010000356.1:0-19845 GCA_043742955.1 Verrucomicrobiota bacterium
CCCCGCCTGCGGAAAAGCCACAAATCGAGTTTCTGAAACACGCCCCCCAAAACTCATTGGCTAACTCAAGCCCGGCTCGGCAGCGACCAGTTGAATTTCAAAACCAGGCGGCAAATGAATACAACCAGGGTATTTCATGAAATATTCCGGTTGATTATTCGCCGCTCGGCTACCAACCGCCCGGTGACACCCGCTGCCACTTGCTCACTTCGGGAAGTTTCTTCAGCGCTTCGGGCTCCGCATAGAAACGCGTGAGGCCGCAATCGTGGCAGACCACGACGCGAAACTTCGCGGGGTGCAGAAACCCACCCAAGCTGGGTAGTAAGAACGGGCCGTACGGACCACCGGAGCTGGTGGTGGTCGTGTGGAGCGTCTGACCGTCACATTCGGGACATTTACGGGGGATCGTTTTCATAAAGTCATTTTTCTCGATGCGGGGAGCGGTCGTGAATGCGACCGCTCCCCATTTTTTACAGGGCTTTCGCCAACTTTTCCTTCATCATTACGCCCAAAAGGCCTTCGACCAGGCCGCCGCTCGCGCCGGCACCGTTGACTGCCACGTCGGGCACGATGCGGACGTTGCGTTCGCCGATGATCTGCATGAGCTGCATCACCGTGTAGCTTTGCGCGCCCAGCGATTCCACGCCGACGCGATACGCCTCGGCCTTGGCGTTGCCGGTGGCGCGAATCGCCTCCGCTTCGCCCAGGGCGCGCAACCGGGTGGCCTCCGCCTCGCCCGAGGCCTGTTTGATATGCGCATCGGCTTGCAGCTCGGCAATATTCACGCCTTGTTCGGCGCCCACGACCTGCTGCTGGATGTTCGCGAGCGACGTCTGCCGCACGAGTTGCTGGCGCTGCACCTGCGCCGCTTCCTGCACTTCGTAGGTCTTGCGCTGTTCCTCGGCGATCTTCCGGTCGGTCTGCGTTTCCATCAACGCCGCGGGCGGATTAATGTCGCCGATGAGCGTGTCAATCGCTTGGACGTCGTAGGCCCCGATCGCCGCCCGGATGTGTGCTGCGGCCTCAACCTGCCGCTGGCTGCGGGCGCTGAGGAAGTCGAGCACCGTAAAATCCTGCGCGGAATTGCGGAAATAATTTCCCACAATCGGTTGCAAGACATGGTCCACCAGGTTCTGCATTGAACCCACGCGGGAAATCACCTTCGGCGCGTCGAGCGCGCCCACGTGAATTATCTGCGACACATCCAGGTTGAACGCGAAGCCGTCGCGCGAACGCACGGTGATGGATTGGAGTTTCGCATCGAAATTATGCGACTCCGTGCGCGTGGCCCAGTTGAGCACGATGTTGGTGGTCGGCACCCGCTCCACTTTCATGATGTGCGTATTGAGCGGGTGCCGGCCCGGATACAAGGGAGTAACCCACACGCCTTTGTGGCCGGTATTCACGAGGTCGCCGTGCTTGAAATCCACGCCACTCACGTCCTCATGCGCCCGGCCCACGTAGGATATGACCACGCCGACGTGGCCGATGGGGATTTCCACCATGGGCACCTGCTCCACCTGCGCGAACCATGGATTCAGATTCCACGAACCGCTCAACAGCACCTGCTCCTGCAGGCCGCGCCGGCCACCGCCATTCAGGAACGCCTGGGCGTTCTGAAAGTTCTCATGGCCGGGAATCACCTGCCCGGCGATTTCACCTGGCTCGATGGGTTGGCCATCGAGCGTCGTTACAATGCCGACCATGTCCGGCTCCACGCGGTGCAGCCGGAGTTGGTCTGGCACCATGCCGTGCAACTCGGCATCAAACGAGGCGATGATGGTGAACAGCGCCCGGTTAATGCGATAGGTTCCGGCGGTGAGAATGCCCAACTGCCGGCCTTTTTCGCCGCCATTTACCAGGAACCGCCGGGCATCCTGGAATGTGTCACACTCCTCGACTTTGCCAAGAATGCGACCCGTTGGAATCGCCGCGCCATCTGCCGCAATTACCAGCGCGATTTCACCCTGCGGCACCACGGTCACCGGCATCTTGAGGATGCGATATTGCCAGAACCAGTAGCCGAAATGTACGCCCGGGGCGAGCGTGTCGGCTTGATAGCCCGCCTCACCCGCCAGGGCAAACAATTGCCCAGGCGGCAGGGAACGGGCTGCGAACTTCTTCACCACGACCCCGACCTGGGTTTCGCGGATCAACACCAACCCCAACAGCCAATAGAGGATTAGCAATCCCGCCCCCAAGCTGACCCAGAACGTGGCCGTGATCTCCGCCAACATAACGAACGTTTTCATAACCGCGACTCCGATGAGGTTGGACCTGCGGTAGCGGTCAATGACCACACCATAGGCACAACGCATTGTTTTTATCGGGGAGATCAGATGGCACCGCGACCTGCGGCCCTAGAGGATCGCCCTTCCAAATGCCGACGAGGTTAGCTGACGGGCTTGGCCTTGAAAGTGGCCTTGAATCTGGTTACCCAGCTTCGTGTGCCCCATCCCCGGATTTAAATCCGGGGAACTTGGTTCCCCCGCACCGGCTTGCAGGAAGGCAAACCGGTTTAGGCTGCAACTACTGGTCTCATGGATCGCACAGCGGGCGAATTTGTCAAGTGCGGACCGGAGTGTATAGATATAATATTTTTGTAATAAATCACTTACAACGGATCAAGATGAGCAGAGATCGCTTGGTCAGAGCCCAGTTTTTGGAGAGTTTCGAGGAGAGAGAGCCCGTCTCCAGGTAAGGTTCGTTTGGAGGTCTCTGCTCATCGTACGCCTCAATTGACCAGGGCTTCAGTGCCGGATATTCACCCAGGTTATAGCAGAACTGGGCCGGCAGATAATCCGTCTCCAGATGCTGGCGCAGGCTCGATCGAATGGCTTGTCGGCAATGCGCGACGTCCTCCAGCCGCCGCCAATGCTCGACCGCTGAGTAGCTTTTAACAACCGGGTCCACCGGTAAGGCCGCGGCAGTGGAGTAAGCGGGCTCGGACGTACCCATGGTTCCCGCCAGCGCCACACTGGTGGTCGCTTTCAAAAAGCTGCGCCGGCTGGCGACGGAAGGTTTCTGTTTGTCCAAGTTTATTGTCCGGGAGTCGAATGGGGCAACGACGACTGGAAAGCACGTTTTTCAAGGGCCTTCGCCGGGCGTGGCCAGGCACTTTTGCTTGGCCATGGCGAGTTGTTTCAACCGCACGCTGTCGGCCTGATGCGCGCATTTTCCCTGGCTGCGGCAGGAAAATCATTTGATCGACGCCCGTTGACAGAATACGCTACGGGGATGGATCACTCGCCGGGCTTTCTTAGATTGGTGGACGACGCAAAACCCCGCGTGCGCGAAATTTCCATCGCTGATGCCCGCGCACGGTTCACCCAAAATCCCCAGGCAGTCCTCCTGGATGTGCGTGAAGACCATGAATGGCAACAAGGGCACGCCGCGCAGGCCGGGCATCTGGGCAAGGGAATTTTGGAACGCGACCTGGAGAAAATGTTTCCCGATCTCGACACGGAAATCATCATGTATTGCGGCGGCGGTTTTCGGTCAGCACTGGCTTGCGACGCGGCGCAAAAGCTGGGCTACCGCAATGTGGCTTCCTTGATCGGCGGCTACAAAGGCATGGCCGCAGAGCGATGGCCCATGGCGTGATCCGGAAAAGTTTCAGGGCGGCCAAATTGAGCAATCAAAACCGCTCAACCGCCGCCCAAAGCGCGCCCCGCCACGAAACCATGCGCTTGGCCAGCCCGGATCCATTGGTGGATGATTTCGGTGATAACCGCAGGGTGGCCCGGCACCCCAAGAGCGCTCCAGCGATCCTTGGTCGGACTGTATCCAAAGGTGCCATACGCCTTGATTGGGGATAATTTCGGGGCGAAGACGTCGACACCGCCAGTGTCGCTTTTGACCAGCAACAGATCCTCACCATCGATTTGGATATAGCACATCGGATGGCGATCTCCATTCACCCAGATTCCCCGGCCGTAGTTAAGCCGATGCACGATTACGACGTGGAGGAATCCACTAATTTTTCCGGAGCGCCCTTTTAAGGCCAGGAGACCGGAAATATGGCGACAGGCGCGACGCATATCGCGCTCATCAAAATGAGCTCGGCCAGCCTTGAAGCTACGGCAGGTGCAGGTATAACGAGCCAAATCGACCTCGTACCTTTCTTCGCCCCGTTCCGAATAAACCAGCCGTGTGCGGCCGGCCTCCGTCTCCAAAATCGGTAGTCGGATGGCGGTCAGAGGTTGGCCTACCACCACCGGAACCTGGAATCCAACTGGAACTACGGCCGGCGACAACGGGCCGGAATGATTCGCCAGCGGCCACGGCTTGATAATTGCTTCGCTGGAAAGCGTTTTTGGCTGCCGATGAATCTTTCGCTTTTGAAAATATTCCATGAACCTCAGGACCTCCTGCGCCCACCCCCCAACGGCAAACGCAAAATAGCGAGCCGCACTTGGCCGCAAATTCAACTTGGTCATATCTAATCAAAACTCGGGCTGCTGACAACCAATTTTTGAAGCCTTTTTTTCCGCCGCCGGGCGATCAATGAATCATGGAAAGACACTTCATTGGGGCAGCAGGTTTACCCCGGCAACCGGGAACACGGATACGGCGAAGTATCAAGCCGGAGAGGGCGGGACTCACCTGAACCGACCGGGTTGAACCCGATCTTCCGCGCGCGGCTCCTTGCAACCATCCCCGGCCAGGGTTTATTCAGGCACCTCCTCGACCAGCACCGTACCCGGTCGTCCCGTCGTGCCCCCTTTGATTTCGGTAAGCAACATGAGCATGGATCCGCCAATCAATGCGGCACTGATCCAACCCAGCGTCGCCATCGGCAGGGTCCGGACAAGGTGAAACGCCACGGCGGGTGCCACCACGCCGCGCACGCCGGTGAAAAAGGTGTGGACCGACATGTAATCCGCCACCCGTTCCGGCGGCGCGAACTTGGTCACCCACAGGCTCCAGGCGACATCCCCACCCGCGTTGGAAATACCAAAGACAATCGCGCCGAACACGAGGCCAGGCGTATTGTGACTTGTGAAAAACGAAACAATGCCCAGGGCAAAACCGAAATTCACCAGGACGCGGAGCGAGAAAAAATTCATCCGGTCGAACAACCGCCCCCAAACCGGACTCATGACCAGCCGTGCGAGGTTGGGGATCACTCCGACCAGCAACGCCACCAGGCTGACGTCGAGCGCCAGACCATACCGCGGATTGGCCAGATATTCGACCCGTAGCGGAATCATCATTAGGTTGGCAAAACCCATGAGCATCCACGCCCCGAGCGTCCAGCGGAACAACCGATCCTCCCGCACGTACCGCATCGCCCGAAACGGGTGCGTGCCACCCGCCACCGTCAACGGCTGCGAAGGGCAACGCGACAGACAATAACTCCCAAACGCATACGCCACCGCAAACCACAGCAGCAACCAGCGGAATTGCGAAATATTCGACCCGGATAACGCCGTCCCTGCCAACTGGCTGAAACCCGCCGCGACGCCGATGCGGATGATCATGGTTTTGGAAAACAACCGGCCGCGGTCGGTCCCGGGATAATTCTCCTGATAAATCTGGGTCATCAGCGGAATCACGGCCGCCGAGCAGGCCATCGCCAAGACACTCCCCACGACGAAGACCGGCAGGGTCGGCACCAGTGCCGTTACCAGGAAGCAAACCGTGCCTACCATGGCCAAACGCGAGGCGGCCATCGCCACCGGCCAACCCAGCGCCGCCACCCCCGACACCACCA
This sequence comes from Verrucomicrobiota bacterium, assembly GCA_043742955.1. Lineage (GTDB taxonomy): Bacteria > Verrucomicrobiota > Verrucomicrobiia > Limisphaerales > JAYTXL01 > JAYTXL01. The sequence goes on from JAYTXL010000356.1 coordinate 5,717, forward strand.
GCGGACTCGCCAGCAAGCCAACGCTTCCTCCCGCCGCAATCATGGCCTTGGCGGTGGCCCCGGCATCAAACCAGCGCACTGCGATCAACAACAGAAACGTGCTGCCCGCCGACTCGAGGATGCCCGCCGTGACCGATCGCCAGCGCTCCCATCGAAAAGTTAGCCGTGTGCGCTGTTCCATCACGCGGCAGATTGCGGGATTTCCACCAAGTTACGCAAACCCTGAATTACCGGACGCGAATCGCGCGTTATGAAAATGGACTCACTGACACCATTCAATTCAACCCCGGCATGAAAGGTATCAACTCGTTTGCAAAAAGGGATTTAAGGAACATCTGAGGAAATGTTTCGGGTGGTCAAAAGCGATTGCTTCACCTGGCCGAGCGGAAATCTTTGCCGACCCAAATCCCGGTTGGGCCAAGGCATTCCCATCGTGGACTTCCACCGCCTGGATACGGATTAATCCAGCCGCTTCACCCGGATGTTCTTGTAGCGGACCACGCTCTTGGGATCGTGGGCCTGCAACGCGAATGTGCCCGCATCCAGCTTGCGCGTGTAATCCTTGCCCGGTTGCGCGCCGTCCGGCTCCGTGTATTCCAAGACGATCTGGCCATCGATCTTCACCGTGATTTTGTTGCCCTTGACGATGATGTGCTGGGTCCACCACTGATTGTCTTTGGCGGGCGTAGACGCAAGATTTACCACGTCGTAGAGACTGCCGGTCTTCTTCCAATCGCCATGGCTCACGTTGACCTGGCATTCAAAGCCGTATTTTGGCCAGCTCGTCTCCTGATACTTCGTGTGGAAATAAATTCCGCCGTTGGAATTCGGATCGGTCATCACGTCCACTTTGAGCTCGAAATCCCTGAACGGTTTTTCGTCGCCAACGTAATAGAGGTGGCAGCGGGATCCGCGCGCCACAAACGCGCCGTCTTCCAACTTCCAAGTGTCGAGATTTTCATTCGCTGGTTTCCAGCCCGCAAAGGATTTTCCGTCCGTAATTTTTACAAAGCCTTCCTCGGAATCTGCGGCGAAAGCGTGCATTGAGGTGACCATGGTCAGCAGTCCGGCGATGAGCAATCGTTTCATAGGTGGGGTCGATTGTGGCGGCTTCATCCGCCCGCTGGCAATGGAAATCCAGACTCGGCGACACCACCGGCTTGGATTTGCATTGTATCGGGGTCAGAGATTTTCCACAATGTCCTCACTCATGGGCGCACAATGGAAACAAGCCGGGCGCGAAATCAACGCGCAAAAAAAAGGCCAGCTCGTTGTCAAACTGGTCCGTGAAATCATGGTCGCCGCCAAATTGGGCGGGGCCGAACCTGACTTGAACGCCCGCCTGGCCGCCGCGCTCGAGAAGGCGCGCAAAGCTTCCGTCACCCGCGACACCATCGAACGCGCAATCAAAAAAGGCGCCGGTTTGACCGACGATAAAATCATCTTCGAACTGGTCACCTACGAAGGATTCGCGCCCCACAAAGTGCCGGTGGTCGTCGAATGCCTCACCGATAACCGCAACCGCACTGCGCCGGAGATTCGCAATGTTTTCAAGGCGGGGGCCCTCGGCCAACCCGGCAGCGTCGCCTTCTTTTTCAATCATCTGGGAGTCGTCGAAGCGACTCATCCGGACCCGAACCGTGATGCCGAGGGCGATGCCATCGAAGCGGGCGCGCAGGAAATCGAACCACTGGAAGCCGAGGAAGTTCCCGCCGGTCAGAAAGGGGCGCGCTTCCTGACCGACCTCAAGGAACTTGACCAGGTGGCCCGGTTCGTCAAAGCCGCCGGTTGGAAAATCCTGGCTTCCGAAATTCGGTATGTCGCGAAAAGCTTTCCCGATCTCGACCCAGCACACCGCAAGCAGGTGGTGGATTTCCTAACGGCTCTGGACGACCACGATGACGTGCATCGCGTCTATGCGGCGCTAAAATAACCGGATTCGTCAGCTGGTCTTGATCTCGACGTATCAGTGCCCCCCCTGCGGCCGAAAAATGCTGCACGAACCCTTGGCTCAAGGTTTTTTGGCGGACGTGATCCCCTCCGAACGACTGGTAAACAGCAGCGTCGAATCAACCAAAAGCCCGTCCGCAGGTGCGGCACCGGCCTTCCATTTTCCGCTTCGACTCGGCTCGGCAGTCAGGGTGGCGGTGACCTGACGAATCGTGGCGATACTGTGGTCAAAATGCCGGACCGCACTCAAGGTCTCCCTAGTCGCTGACGGACTAAATGGCTTTTTAGCCGCGATGCTTTCCCGGACATGGTCCCGCAATTTCCGGACCCGCGGATCATGGAGTGCCTTCAGCACGTTGTCCGGATGCCAAAAGCTAAACTCCGGAAGCGCAAGTTCAAACAGACACGTCGCCGCCGCCCGTCCAGATTTTCCTCCGCGGGCCGGTTTTCCAGCTCGGGTCTGAATTTCGTGGTAAAAGGGACCCGTGTCACACCAATCGTGAAGCGCCGCACCAAACTCACGGCACATGGCCAGATTAAGGTGAGCCAAAGTCAGTTCCTCCAACAGGAGCGTCTTAAACTCGGCGCGGCGGTCGCCTTCCAGATTGTCGCCTTCGGGTGGGAGCGCTTCCTCGGAATAAAAGCTTGCCATTTGATATCTCCCGCCAGTGTCATGTATAAACTTCCCGGCGGGCTGGGAATAATCCAAATCCGCAGGCTGGCCGGCAGCAGCGTCATCGCGCAGCTGTTTAATGGCGGGGCGAAGGGTCGCCTGAATTCCCTGGTAGTGCGACTGCCAGACGGAATACCATTCCCGCACCGCGGGAACCCACGCTTCGAGCAAAGCAATATCTTTTTGGAGCCGGCCCGCCAACTGTCTTTCCTGCGCGCGCGCCACTCCTTCCAAATCTTCGAGCCGGAGGAATCCCTCCTGATGCAGCAATCTGGCCAGGAGCGGAACGGTAGGGCCGGAGAGAATCTGTCCGCGCATCAAACCTTCAAACGTCCTCCGGTCCATGAGGATTTCATCGACCAGCAACAACAGCGCGAAATCCGGGAGAAACTGCTGACTGTCCCGCGCCAGCATGACTCGCGGCAGGCGATAACCATGGTTGTTCTCCTCCTCCGCAGACCGGGGCAATTGTGAAAGTCCGGAGCAAATCAGCCGTAGTTTCATGGGACGCGATGAGATGACATAACCCGATGATAAATGAAAAAAAAACCGCCGTCACGTAGTTCCGAACGCCAGGATGTCGCCGGTTCCGATCCCCAAACCCGCCGCCGCCGGAGGTTTTGATCCGGAATTGTGCGGCGTGAAGCCAAACCTTATCAATGCCGGGGAACCCCTCGCCGCCGCCGACACGTTCACCAGCTTCGCTGCAACATCCGCCGCACAACCGGCAGTAGCGCCTCCGCCAGCCAGCCATGCCCCGCCGGGTTGGGATGCTCCCCTGCGCCGTTGCGGGACGCGGCCTCACCCCAACGCGGTTCCTTCATCAGAATCGGCTGGCTGCCCGCCCCGCGAAGCCGTTCCACGAGCCGGTGCAAAATACTACCCAGGGATGAAACCAGCAGAATTTCGGGCTCAATTCGCGGTGCGGCACGTCGTTTTGGACGGTGAATTCAAGGCGCGGCGCAACCACCGGGGGCTGCGCGCGAGTGACTGTTGCCGCCGTGTTGGCAACAGAATGACTCTGAGCCTCTTCACGTCGGCTGCTTCATCTAGGCCCCGGGTCAATCCCGCAGGATGTGGCAATTGTAGCCAGCCGGGTTCTTCACCAGATACTTCTGATGATACGATTCGCCCGGATAGAATTCCGCAGCCCGGGCAATCTCAGTCACCACCGGCCGTCGCCACTTGCCAGCCTTGTCCACCTGCGCTTTCACCCGTTCGGCGGTCTGCTTCTGCTCCTCGCTGGTGTAGAAAATCGCCGAACGATACTGGGTCCCCACGTCATTGTGCTGCTGGTTCACCGTGGTGGGATCGTGCATGCGAAAGAAATATTCAAGCAGCTTTTCGTAACTGAGCTTCGCCGGATCAAACACCACCCGGATGCCTTCGGCGTGACCCGTCTCGCCGGAACATACCTGCTCATAAGTCGGATTCTTCACGGTGCCGCCCGTGTATCCCACCGTCGTTGCGATCACGCCGGGAAGCTTGCGCAGGATTTCTTCCATGCCCCAGAAGCAGCCGCCTGCCAGGATCGCCGTTTCGCCGTTCGCACTGGTGGCAGCCTTCGCCCCGCCCGCCTTGATCAATCCGGCTTGCACAAAGGGTTCCAAATATCGGCCGTACCCGGCCTGCTCCATTTCCGCCACCGGGATGAAGCGCAGCGACGCCGAATTGATGCAGTAACGCGACTGCGTCGGTCCCGGCCCGTCGTTGAACACATGGCCGAGATGCGAATCCGCCTGTTTCGACCGGACCTCCGTCCGCACCATGCCAAATTCCGTGTCTGTTTTTTCGACAACCCCGGCGGCCGCCACCGGGCGGGTAAAACTCGGCCAGCCGGTGCCGGAATCAAATTTATCCAACGAACTGAACAGCGGCTCGCCGGATACCACATCCACGTAAAGCCCCGCCTTATGATTGTCCCAATAGGCATTTCGGAAGGGCGGTTCGGTGCCGCATTGTTGGGTGACCGCGAACTGTTCGGCGGTCAACTTCTTTTGCAATTCCGCTGATTCTGGTTTCTTAAAATCACTCATAAGCAGGGTTGGAGGGCTGGTATTTGACGGGGCGGGCCCGGCACTGCTGCTTCGCCGCACCACCACCAGGCCGGCGGCCAGCAAGACCGAAAGGGCAATTCCGATAATTTTGACCGGTGTCATTCGCTTCATGCTCGGGGTTATCTACACCCGAAACACCGTCCACGCCAACGAAAGATCAATCGCAGCAAATGCAACGCCGGCCAGCCTACCAGGGGCGCGCCGGATTAGAACGCTTGCCGGCGGGGCCCCAAAGTATGCCGGGCGAATCGTCGGGCGGAAGCATCTGGTCCGGCCGGGGAACTCCCGACTCAGCCGGGGCTCGACCGGGGCCATCGGCTATGGCTTCCGCAATCACTGCCAGCAGTTCCTGCCGTCCCCGCCGGTCCTTCGCCGAACACGTGAAGATCTCCGGCAGGTTTTCGCACCAGCCGGAAATGTGATCCATGAACGCCGCCCTGTTTCTCCCCAGCTCGGCCGGAGAAACCGTGTCGGTCTTGGTGAACACGACCACGAACGGCACCCCTTTGCTGACCAACCATTCTACAAAATCCAGATCAATCTGCTGGGGAGGCAATCCGGAATCGAGCAGCGCAAAAACGCAGGCCAGATTTTCCCGGTGCTCCAGATAATCAGCGACCGCCTGGTTAAACTGCGACTTATCCTCCCGCGCCACATGGGCATAGCCATATCCTGGCAGGTCCACGAGCCGCCAGCGCTTGTTCATCGTGAAGATGTTGATGAGCTTGGTGAACCCCGGCGTGGGTGAGACGCGGGCCAGACCCGCCTTACCCGCCAGCAAGTTCAGCAGCGAGGACTTGCCCACATTGGACCGGCCGATGAAGGCGAACTCAGGCAACGACTCATCGGGACACGAACCGAGGTCCGGCGCGCTGCGATCAAAAATAGCGGATGAAATATGCACAATCGATAACGAGCTGCTGACTGTCGCAGTAAATCAGTCGCGCAGGAACACCTATTTTTGCCCCACGAATTCTCGGATTCCCGCTGGCCTCCCGCCGCTGATGATGAATTACTTCTCGGCCTGCACGAGTTTGCCGGCGGTCATGCGGCGGGTGATGTATTCACGGAGAATCGGAATTTTGGTTTTGGCCAGCAACGAGACGGCCTTGGTGGTGTCCGCGCCAACGATCGGCTCGGCGGCATACCAATACATCAGGGGCAGATTGTGGTCGGCCACGTCCTCGGCGTGGGCAAGGAGAGCTTCGACAATGGGGGCGCGCTCGGCCATGCTTAAGCGCTGGCACGCGCTCGCCAGATACAACCGAACCACGGGCGACGGGTCTTCCTTCGCGAGGCGGGCGAATTCCGCGAGCGCCGCCAGGCCGGGTCGGCGGTCTTCGCACAGAAGTTGGATGGCCCAGGCGCGGACAATGGCAAAATTCTGCTTGAGCAGCGTCAGTCCATTCTCGCCGGTAAGATCGCCGGCAACGTGCATCGCCAAGGTTGCCCGCAGCGCCGTGGTCTCCTCCTTGGCACCGCGTTGCATAGTCAGGAAAGCCCCTTGCAGGTCTATTTTGCAAACCTTCCGAGCCACCCGTTCCTGCAAAATGCGTCGCGCGTGGCGCACCTGCCACTCGTTCTTGCTACGTTGCAACTTCACCAATTCTTCATCCTTCAGCTTCGCCAAATCCACCTTCGTCGTCTTCGTGTTGCCGTAGGTAATTTTAAAAATCCGTCCATTGCTGCGGTCATGCACGTTCGGATTCCGCTGGTCATGGCATTGCTGCTTGTCGTACCAGTCGATCAGGTACACCGAGCCGTCCTGGTCCAGTTGCAGATTGAGAATCTGCGACGAGCGATCGTTGAAGTTGATGAAGTCGTCACCATGCTTGCCCACGAACCCGGACCCTGCGGCCACGGGCAAGTCCATGTTGATGCGCTGCCCGTGGATGTTGTTCATGAAAAGTTTCCCGCGATATTGCGCCGGCCAGCTGTCCCCCAGATACACCATCAGGCCCGCGTGCGCATGGCCGCCGCCCATCACGTCGCTGCGCCCGTTGCCGGCATGCGGCCCCTTGGTGCCGGCATAATGGGCATGGTCAGCGATGGTTTTGATGTCGTCGTAAATGAAGAGGTTGATGGGTTGCTTTCCGGGCCGGGCAAAGTCCTGCGTATAATAGTCCGGCACCAGGCGCCGGGTCTCGTCCGGGCTCGGCGTATAATGTTGCCCCCCCTGCCGCACGTAGCGCGCGCCCTGAATCATGTGAAACAAATGCGGGATCACGCAGGCCTCGATGAAACACTGGCCACGTTCATCAAAATCAACGCCCCAGGGATTGCTGGTGCCTTCCGCAAACACTTCAAATGTTTTCTTGGTCGGGTGGTAGCGCCAGACGCCCGCATTAATGAACTGCCGCTCGCTATCAGGTTGGTCCGGCCGCTTGATATTCGAGTGCGTGAAAACGCCGTGGCAGCCATAAAGCCAGCCGTCCGGCCCCCACGTGAAAGTGTTCAACATCTCATGCGTGTCCTGATAGCCCCAGCCTTCGAGCAGAACCTTTGGCTCCCCCGCCGGCTTCGGCTCGTCACCTTCCTGCACCGGAATGAAATACAGGTAGGGCGCCGCCCCGACAAAAATTCCGCCAAAGCCATATTCAATACCCGAGGCCAGATTCAACCCCTCCATGAACACCGTGCGCTTGTCGAACTTCCCATCGCCGTTGGTGTCCTCGAAAACCAGGATGCGATCCGTGCCTTTGCCTTCCGGCTGGCGAATCGGATAGGTGTAATTCTCGATGACCCACAGCCGCGCACGGTCATCCAGACAGAAGGCGATGGGCTGTTTCACGTCGGGTTCGCCGGCGAAGAGCGCGGCCTTGAAGCCAGTCGGCAGGGTTATTGCCTTCACCGCTTCTGCGGGTGTGAGACCATTGAATTTCACGGTGTCGGCCGGCGGTAAATCCGCTTCCACCACCGCCGGCGCTTGCTCCAGGCTTTTGCGTGTGGCGACATTCCGGCCGGGAAACTCCGGTTTCTGCGCGTAGAATTTAAAGTCATCAAAGTTAAGGTGCGCCCAATGGCCGGTTTGCTGGTCGATCAGCCGGATGAATATTTCCTTGCCCGTTTGCGGCTGGATATCCACGACAACCGGACTCATTTCTTCGGCCCCGTTGTTCGATTGCTTAAACTTCACCCCATCGAAGCCGGAGGTTTTGAAAAAAACTTTACCGCTGCCGGCCTCAACCAACTCCACCCGCGTATTCTCATAGGCGCCGCCGGCCACCAGGAATGCCGCCCACGGATGCGTGACCTTGAACGGCGCGGACGTCAGCGTGCCCAACCCGTCGTCCCCGTGGACCTCGTAGCTCCCCACCCAATATTTCCCGGCATGATTGCTCTTCATGTCGTTGCGACGCCGGGCCACGGCATCGCCAGCCATCGGTTGCTGGTCGAAGGCGTTGCCCGTGGCGGTCCAGTGCTTGAGGGTGCCAGTTTCGAAATCCGTGTTGACCGGCTTGCCATCCTTGCCGAGTGGAAGCACACCGTTGCCCGGGAGCAACGGATTCGGCTTCACCTCCGCAGGGGCCGTCGTCGGATTGACGGCGGGCGTCCCGGTGCGCACCACGACTTCGCTGGCATTAATGACTTGTTTGCCGGCGTCCGCAAACTTCACCCCGGGCTGCGCCTTCTCCCATTCCTCCCTGGTCACTGACCTGGCGGCATGCAGATGGAGGAACGTGCCTTTTTTGTTGCCCACGACCACGTCGGGCAGCTTATCCCCGTTGAGGTCGCCCACGACCACTTGCGTGCCCACGCCGGAATTGTCGTCGATCAAGTGCGGCACCCAATCCACGGAATTATCCTTGCCCCGCACGAGCTTGAACCAGTAGAGCACCGCCGGGGCATCCGCCTCGGCATCACCGTGCGAGCCATGGGCCCAGAATCGTTTACCGGTCACGATATCCTTCAATCCGTCGCCGTCCATGTCCACCAGTTCCACTGCGTGGATTTGGGAGAACTTCACGGCGTAGCGATTGTCCTCGGGCTTGGTGTTCATAATCACATGCTGTTTAAACTGAAGCTCGCCACCAGCATCCCGCTCCTTGAGCTGCTCCCACCAGACGAGGCCGTAGCCATGCGCCGCGAGACTCGTGACCACGTCGGCCAACCCATCGCCGTTCACGTCATAGGCGTACATCTGGGCGCCGCCCCCGTTGAATTTGAACGGATGAAATTTCCAGGCTGGATCCCCTGCCAAGGACGCGGGCTGCTCATACCAGCCATTGCCCTCGAGCACGTCGGGACGGCCATCCCCATTGAGGTCACCGAACCCGAGCCCGTGCGTGAAGCGTCCGTAGCCGAGCTTGGCCGAGATGGGGTGGAACTGCCATTTTTCCGACGGCTGCTCCCAATTGGGCGTCACGTAACCCGCAAACCCGCCGGACATACAAACGATCACCGGCTTGCCCGTGCCCAGCAGATCACCCCACGTCGGGGATTCGTTATCCACCACGTCGAAAACCACATGGCGCTTCCACGGCTCGTTGCCTTTGATGCCGGCCTTGCCAGGATTTTCAAACCACGACGCGTCCGCACCGGGGAAACCGTAAATGAGCAAGTCGGGCCAGCCATCGCCATTGAAGTCGTGCGTGAACGCAAAGAAGTTGTCCGAGTAAGTGTTGTTCTTGCCGAGGGCGCCTTCAAAACCGGGAATGCTCTCCTCCGTGCCGTCGTCCTTCTTGACCTTGAAGGTGCGCGTGTCCGCATAAATCGTGTGGCGCTTGGTGAAGTCGGGCCCCTCCCACCAATAGGGCCCGGAGACTGCGTCCATCTTGCCATCGCGATTGAAGTCGGCAAACGTCGCGCCCTCGGACCAGAACTGGTTGTTAAGCTGAATTTTCTTCCAAGTGTGCAGGGTATATTTCGCACCCGCCGAAGCCGGAACCGTCGCGCTCGCCGGCACGGGCGGGTGATATTCCGTGAGATAACTGCAGGCGGCTAACAGCAGGCCGGCGGAAGCAAGCAACGTCAAACGAGGAATGGACATGCTCCATTTGTGGCAACTTCACCCCAGCGGGTCAAGCGGGATACCGTGGATTCTTAGCGCCCCGGCCGCGGAAAACAAAAACGGGTTTCGCGGCTGGAACCGCGAAACCCGCTGAATTTGCGAACCGGTGACCGCTCAGGACAACGGCGTGCTGCCGTAGGTGAGCGCCTTGATTTCCCGCCCGTCCCCGGTGGTGATCTTGCGGGTCTTCTCGTCGAAGTTGCACATGACACTCAGGCGCTCGGACATTTCGGCCAGCGAAATGACGGTCTGCACGCGAATGGCAAGATCGATGCCGCAGTTGGGCTGCTTGTGGGCGCGGATGCTCTCGAACCAGTTTTTCTCATGCTCCGGAACGCTTTCGCCCGGTTTGATGTTGTCGATGGTGATCGGATCAATCTCCTCGACAAACGGCTTCTCGGGTTTCATTTCAATCCGGTTGCCGGCCATGTAGAGCGATGCTTTGTGGCCGCGGATCATTTCCTGCGTGCCCTGCTCGTTCACCGTGCTGCTGGTGATGTTCATGACCATGCCGCTCGGGAACTCGGCAATGAGCTGCACGATTTCCGGCACGTCCCGCATGTATTCCGTCTTCATGTCGCCCTTGGACTGCTTGTCCGTTTGCACCTTGCGGTTGCCCACGCTCGCGACGCGCAGCGGGAATTCCGGGTTGCCCGTGGCCAGCATGTAAGGGTGAAGCTTGTGGGGGAACAGGTCCCCCAGCAGCCCGGCGCAGTAGGGGTAATATTTGCGCCAGCGAAAATAATGGTCGGCGTTGAAATCGGATTTCTTCTTGATCTGGGTTCCCAGCCACGCCTTCCAATCCAGATCGTCCGGCGTGCACCAATCCTTGATGGTATAATTCCATTCTCCCTGCGGCTGGTTGCGCATGTAGGAGCCCTGCGACATGACCACCGGGCCGATTTTTCCGGCTTTGATCAGCTCGGCGGCTTTGTGCCACTTTTGATCGGAGCAACCCTGCGAGCCGACCTGAAGAATTTTGCCGGTCTTCTTGCAGGCATCATAGATCTCAAAGGCCTCGCCCAAATAACGGGTCATCGGCTTCTCCACATACACGTGTTTGCCGGCATTCATGGAGTCCACCGAAACGCGCGTGTGCCAATGATCCACGGTGGCGCAACAAATGGCGTCGATGTCTTTTCGTTCGAGCATCTTCCGGTAATCAGCAAACTCCTGGCAATCGCCGCCCACAAAGGCTTTCGCCTCGCCCATGCGATGCTTGGAAACGTCGCACACCGCTGCCTGGGCGATGTTGTTGTCGCCGGCGTATTGTTTTTGCGGACGGACGTGCGCCATCCCCTGCCCGCCCACGCCGACATAGCCAACGACGATGCGGTCATTGGCGCCGATGACCCGGCCCGGCGAGGGAGCCTGGCTCTGGCCATAGACGGGCGTTTTGAAGATATTTGTGGCCGCCACCACTGCGGTGGCCGCGGTGGCTTGCTTGAGGAATTCCCGGCGCGTCGCACTGCCGGACAGGGATGGATTTGATTTGTCGCTCATAAATAAGTTAACTTTGGGTTCAGGTGACGAGGCACACTAGCGCAACCGATTTCGCGGTCAATGCCGAACATTGCGCGCAGCGAAAGATTGCATTTCGGCGACGTCCGGCTCAAATTCCCTCTCCATTTCTGACAACTTGAAATCACAAACCTCGAACGCCTAACCTGCTATGCCCAATCCCTGGACTGGAAAAGGAAACCCCTACACCCGCAAAGAAGTCGTGGATCGTCTGCGGGCGCAGCTCAAAAAAGGTGCGCCCATCATCGCCGCCGGCGCGGGCACGGGCATCAGCGCAAAGTTCATCGAAAAGGGCGGCGCCGATCTCATCATCATTTACAACTCCGGCCGTTTCCGCATGGCCGGGCGGGGTTCCACCTGCGGCCTCATGGCGTACGGCGACGCCAACGCCATTGCGATGGAAATCGGCGAGCACGAGGTGCTGCCGGTCGTCGAGGAGATTCCCGTCATCTGCGGCGTCCACGCCAGCGACCCGCGCCGACGCATGTGGCACTGGTTGAAACAGGTGAAGGACATGGGCTTCAGCGGCGTGAACAATTTTCCCACGCACTGCATCATCGACGGCCAGTTCCGCCAGGTGCTCGAAGAAACCGGCATGAGCGTGAAGCACGAATTCGAAATGGTGCGGCTCGCGCGTAAAATGGATCTGTTCACCGTCGTCTATGTCGCCACGCCCGACGAGGCGCAGGCCATGGCGGAGTCCGGCGCGGATGCCATCATCGCGCACGTGGGCACGACCATCGGCGGCAGTATCGGTGTAAAAAAGGCCGTCGTCTCGATGGACGAAACGGTGAAACGCTGCCAGTCGATCATTAACGGCGCGAAAAAGGTGCGGAAGGATATCATCTTCCTCTCCCACGGCGGCCCGATCGCGACGCCGGAGGACGCGGCCTACATCAATGCACACACCGATTGTGTCGGGTTCGTTGGTGCCTCCAGCCTCGAGCGCCTGGCGGTGGAAGATTCACTGACGAAGCTAACCAGGCAGTTCAAAATGATCCCCGTGCAGAAATCCGCCCTGGAGCCGTTTAAAAAACGTTGAACAAACAGCGCCCGTCCCGCGCCACCACGAGGTCGGAGATGGTGGCCTTGCGCCAGCACCTTCGCTGGGTGGCGATGGAAAAGTGAAAACAACCCCGTTCCAGAACAAACCGCGAAACACGCCAAATACGCGAACGGGATTTCGGTTTTCCTGTTCGTGTATTTCGCGTGGTTCGCGATTGAACCGGATTCGGCGAAGCCGAAAGTCCGTCCATGCCGAGCGAGCAGGCGCGAGCGGGTCCATCCCGTGGAGTTTCGCCAACCGAGCGAGGGGCTGGGCGCTTGCTATTCACCGGCAGTTGCTCCAGCCTTGGGTATGAAGTCGTCCATTTCCGACAACGAAATCATTCGGCTCGAAACTCTACGCAAATATCACATTCTCGACACCGCGCCAGAACAGGCCTTTGACGACATCACCAAAATCGCGGCGTTCATCTGTGGCACACCGATTGCCTTGATCTCACTTGTTGACCGGGAACGTCAATGGTTTAAATCCAGACTCGGACTGCATGTAGACCAAACGCCGCGCGAACAAGCTTTCTGCGCCTACACCATCCTTCACTCGGGCCTGCTGGAGGTGGAAGATGCGACAAAAGATTCACGGTTTTCGGATAATCCTTTGGTTACCGGTGACCCCGAAATCCGTTTTTACGCAGGGTCCCCTTTGCAAACGCCGGACGGTTACGCGCTCGGCTCGATTTGCGTGATTGACCAGAAGCCTCGCCGGTTGAGCGATGAACAAAAATCCAACCTTGCCGGCCTCGCCCGCTTCGTAATGACCAACCTCGAACTCCGGCGAATATCAGCGGACATGGCCGACGCTCTCGCGAGGGTCAAAATCCTCTCTGGCCTGCTGCCCATTTGTGCCTGGTGCAAAAACATCAGGAACGACAAAGGTTATTGGAAACAGGTGGAGGATTACGTTCAGGAACATACCGATTTCACGTTCACTCATGGCTTATGTCCTGACTGCGGAGAGAAACATTTCCCCGGCACCTTGGTGAAAAAGGCGGACTAAAGGATTATCCGCTGCTACCCAAGCTGCGCCTTTGGATTCGTTGCGCTCGTATCTGCGGTATGCGCGTCAATTCTTCGCCCCCGCCAGTTCTTCCTCGAAGTCCACGATCTCTTTGATCTGCACCAGAAACCAGCGGTCAATCTTCGTGAGGTTGAAAATCTTCTCGATGGTGAAGCTGGCGCTCAGGGTCTGGCGCAAAGGCGTAATCATTGGTTCAACGATAAATTTCCCGGCGGTGGCCGACGTTGATCACGAGGATTTGCAAAACACGGTCATGGATTTCGTAAATCACCCGGTATTCACCAATGCGAATCCGCTACGCCTCGCGCCCCTTCAGCTTCTTCACATCCGGCGGTCGCGGGTTGGCCTCCAATCCGGCCAGTCGCGCCAGAATCCGTTTGGCGATGTCATCCGGCAAACGATCCAGTTGCTTCTGAACCGACTTGGGCAGGATGACTCGGTATCTCATTTTGACTTGCGTCCGCGACTCGCGCGGTAGCTCGTCAGTGTCGCCCACTGGCCGGCCGCAGTTTCCGAATGTGCCCGGTCACGAAGGGAGTCGTAAGCGTCGATGTCGGCCAATTCCTCTTCGGCCTCGCGCAGCTGTTCATAAATCCTTAAATCAAGCACGACGCCGGTGCGTTTGCCTTTGGCATCAGTGAGGAACTGCGCCTCTTTGACAGTGGCTGTCTTCATGGGAAAAACACTAGCCGTTTCCAAATCTTTCGCAACTCGTTACTTATTCCTCGTTACTTATTCCGGTTCTTCCGGGATTTCCGGGGTCTATTTTATTGGCTGGAAACGAGGTCAGTGTGCCGAGGGCCTCGCAAACATTGGCCGGAGTGAGTTTCGCCCGTT
>JAYTXL010000357.1:0-11956 GCA_043742955.1 Verrucomicrobiota bacterium
ACCCCTGCCGGCGGGCGGCAATAAAGTATTCGTGAAGATGACGCTGACCGCACCGGGTTGCGGCATGGGCGCAACCATCGCAGGCGATGCGCAACAGAAACTGCTTTGCCTGCCGGGCATCGCGGATGCGAGCGTGGAAGTGGTTTGGGATCCGCCTTGGCACCAATCCATGATCACCGCCGATGGCCGCAAAGTTTTGGGGCTGGAATAGTTCACGAGCGCGGGAAGGGTGGCTGTAGTTGACCCTTTTTTTAGGACGACCAAGTTTTGAACCACTTGAACCAAGCAAGCGTTCAAGCTTGCTCGGCGTCCCTGCGTCGAGTCTCCCGCGCAGGTGGCGACGCCGTCCCCGCCCCGTTGACCCAAGCCTGACCGCGAGCCGCGGCCGGAACTCGCCGGCGAGGACTCCCACGCTACGAGGGCTGCGCTTGGGGCAAGGTGAACGCATGGCTTAACCCTGCGGAAAAAGTTTTGACAAACGGGACAGGCTCATTACATTCACGCCCTCTGGATGGGGTCTTAGCTCAGTTGGTAGAGCACCACAATGGCATTGTGGGGGTCAGGGGTTCGAATCCCCTAGGCTCCACCATCCTTCGGCAGCAGGTCGCTCGGAACACGATTTGACCTCCCGCTGTTTTTCCCGCAAGCTTCACGGATGGCAAATTCGTTTGGTCACCTCTTTCGCATCACCACTTGGGGGGAATCCCATGGCGGTGGGGTCGGCGTTGTCGTGGACGGTTGCCCGCCCCGGTTATCATTGACTGAAGCAGACATCCAGCCCGATCTGGATCGTCGCCGGCCGGGACAATCTAAAATTGTCACCCCGCGCAAGGAATCCGACACCGTGCAAATCCTCTCCGGCACGTTTGAGGGCCGCACGCTCGGCACGCCGATTTCCTTGTGGGTGAAAAATGAGGACGCCCGCTCGGAAGCGTATTCTGAGATGGCGACGAAGTTTCGCCCGTCCCACGCGGACTACACCTACTTTGCCAAATATGGGCACCGCGCCTGGCCGGGGGGCGGACGCAGCAGCGCGCGGGAGACGATTGGACGTGTCGCGGCGGGGGCCATTGCGAAGAAGATTTTGCGTGAACGATTTGGCGTGGAGATTCTGGCGTATGTTCAGCAGGTGCAACGGCTCGTGGCCTCAGTGAATGCCGATACCGTGAAGCTGAAGGAGATCGAAGCCAACATTGTCCGCTGTCCCGATCCGGCGATGGCGGAGAAAATGATTCGTCTCATTGAGCGGACGCGAAAGGCCGGCGACAGCGTAGGCGGCATCGTGGCGGGCGTGGCGCGCGGGGTTCCAGCGGGTTGGGGTGAACCAGTGTTCGACCGGTTGGAAGCGGATCTGGCGAAGGCGATGTTGAGTCTGCCCGCCAGCAAGGGCTTTGACATCGGCTCCGGGTTCGGTGGAATTCTGCTGACCGGCACGCAGCACAACGACGCGTTTCGTGCGCAGGGCGGCAAGGTGTTCACGACGACGAATCGTTCCGGCGGGATACAAGGCGGTATTTCCAACGGCGAGAATATTCATTTTCGCGTCGCCTTCAAACCGGTCGCCACCGTGATGCACGAACAGGATACGGTGGATGTGGCGCTTCACAACACCACGCTCAAAGGCCGTGGTCGGCATGATCCGTGTGTGTTGCCCCGCGCCGTCCCGATGGTCGAAGCCATGACCGCGCTGGTGCTGGTGGATCACGCGCTGCGGCAGCAGGCGCAGTGCGGGTGAAGTGAGCTTCTTTCGTGAAGTAGGATTTTGTATTTGGATTCGAGCAAGGGATTTAGTGAGCGCGTCAGTGTCTTGAACTGCGCCCGCTACGGTCACCGAACATGTGAGGATGTTGGTACGTGTTAAGTGTATGGGGGCAGAACAGCAGACAAGCGATAATAGCAGCCTTGATCACTTTTGGCGTGGGGCGGGGCGACTGGTTGTGGGGTCTAGCCGCTCGTGAACCGCTTAAAGTTTACAAAAATATTCCATAGATGACATGTCAGAAAGGGGTCCGAAGGAATGTTATAAAATCGACAAAAAGTTGCCTTAACCCATTGATTTCCAATGGTACTCCCGCCCGGAATTGAACCGGGATCAACGGTTTAGGAAACCGCTGCTCTATCCATTTGAGCTACGGGAGCATGGCTGCTCGCAGACCGATTATGGTCCGGCGCGGGGGGGCGGCAAGCAGTTTTATGTTTGTCAATGAATTCACGACTCACCATTTTCACGGCATGAAAATCCCTCGTCGAAGTCAGCGGGTCATTAATCCTTTCCCCATGGTGGCGCTGCTGGTGGCGGCGGGGGGATTGCTGGGGGAGCCCGCGTTGATTTTCGCGGGGGAACTGAAGGTCGGAGTGGCGGCGGTGAAGATCACGCCGGCCGTGGGCACGCCGATGGCCGGCTACTATTCCACGCGCCTGGCGGAGGGAACGCATGATGATCTGTGGGCCAAGACGCTGGTGTTCGAGCAGGATGGGGTGAAGGCGGCGGTAGTGGCGCTTGATCTTGTCACGGTCCATCGGGCGACGGTTGAGGCCGCGCGCCAACGCATCGCGCAAATCACGGGCGTGCGCGGCGACCACGTCATGATGAGCGCGACGCACTCGCACACCGGCCCGGTCTTGAGCGGACCTTCGGCGCGGTTGGTGTTGCAAGGGGGCGATACCGATCTGGCGCGGCAATACGCGGCCGCGTTGCCGGATAAAATTGCGGAGAGTGTGCAGCGGGCCGAAGCAAAGCTGGCGCCGGCCCGACTTTCCGCCGGGATGGGGCACGAGGAACACTTGAGTTTCAACCGCCGATTTTTCATGAAGGACGGCACCGTGGGGTGGAATCCCGGGAAACTGAACCCGAACATTGTCCGGTCGGCCGGGCCCATTGATTCCACGGTCGCGGTGGTGTTCGCGGAATCGTTGCCCGGGCAACCGCTGGCGACCTATGTCAATTTTCCCATGCATCTGGATACCGTGGGCGGTTTGCAATTCTCGGCGGATTATCCATACACGCTGGCGACGATGCTCGGCAAAATCAAAGGGCCGGAAATGGTGACGCTGTTCACGATCGGCACGGCGGGCGACATTAATCACATCGACGTGCAAAGCGGCGTGAAGCAAGGGGGGCCGGAGGAGGCCGCGCGGATCGGGACCGTGCTGGCGGGGGAAGTCCTCAAGACCTATGCGCGGTTGAAACCCCTGAAGACGTTCGCCCCGCGCGTCCGGAGTGCGGTGGTGAGGTTGGCCCTGCCCAAGCTGGAGCCGGGGGACGTGGACAAAGCCGGGGCGATTGTCCGTCGGTACGGCGGCCAGGATGAGCCGAAGTTCCTGGAAAAAGTCTGGGCTTTCAAGGTGCTCGACGTGAACGCCCGCGAAGGCCGACCCTGGGAGGTGGAGGTGCAGGTGATGGCGCTCAGCGATCAACTCGCCTGGGTGTCATTGCCCGGTGAGATTTTCGTGGAGCTCGGCCTGGCCCTGAAAAAAGCGTCGCCCTTTCCGGTGACGATTCTGGCGGAGCTGGCGAATGGCTCGGTGGGTTACATTCCGACCCGGCGGGCGTTTGCCGAGGGGAATTACGAAGTGGTGAGCGCGCGCTGCGCGGATGATTCCGGGGAAAAACTGGTGGCGGCGGCAATTAAGTTGTTGGACGAAGTGCGGCCTTGATTGTATCAATGGAGGAGAAACCTAACTCCACCCATGCCTATGCATAGTAATCATCGATCCGATTCTGATGGCTGGAAGCCCCTTTCCCTGCGCGCCCGCAAACGGGGGCCGGTGGCATTTACCTTGGTGGAAATGCTGGTGGTGATTGCCATCATTGCAATTCTCGCAGGGTTGTTGCTGCCCGTGCTGAGTAACTCCAAGCAAAAGGCCAAGGTGAGCGCGGCCAAGATCGAGATGAACAATCTCATCAACGCCATCAAACAATATCAGGAAACCTACGGCGCTTTTCCGGTGACCGACGCGGCGGCGAATTCCTCGGTCGGCGGCGTTTCACGCGGGGCGGCGGATTTTACCTTTGGCACTGTCAAGAACGGCGGCGGGGTGATGAATGACGGCTATGGGCAGGCGCTCCCCCTGATTCAGAACACGGTGGAGGGCGGTGGTTTGACCCCGTACGACTATCAGGCCAACAACTCCGAGATCATTACCATCCTGCGCGACATGGAAACTTTTCCCACCGGTGGCAATACCGTGAACTTCGGCCATACCCGAAATCCGCGCAAGATCGTATTTCTAAACGCCAAGATCGCGAAGGGAACCAGCTCACCGGGTATCGGTGACGACCTGGTGTTTCGCGATCCGTGGGGCAATCCGTATATCGTCACGCTGGATCTGAGCTATGACAACGTCTGCCTGGACGGGTTCTACCGCGTGGCCCATGTGTCGGAGGATCCCGCCAACAGCAATGGGGGCGCCGGATTACAATTTCTCACGCGCAATGTTCCGGCGAGCCCGCCGGGATTCACCAATAGCGCCACCGCTCATCCCGGGGACCGGCACGGTTTTGCGGTGAATGCCAAAATCGCGGTCTGGTCTTTGGGGCCGGATGGCAAGGCCAATTTCAATCTGTCCAATAATTCGGCCCAAAAAGCGGATAAAGGGGATAACAAGGACAATGTCCTGAGTTGGAAATAGCGTGCGTGCTCATGAAACACTTCATTGCGGCAGCGGGATTTTTTCTGGGTGCGGGTTTGCTTCTGGTGTCGGCGGCGGAAGCCGTCGGGAACCGGGTGAAAAGCCCCTTGACTCCGCAAGAGGCGCTGGCCGCTTTTAAACTTGAGCCGGGTTTGCGCATCGAAGTTGTCGCCGCGGAGCCTTTGGTCGTAAATCCGGTGGCGATCGCCTTTGACGAGCAGGGGCGGATGTATGTCGCGGAAAACCGGGGCTATCCCACCGGTCCCGGCGAGGGCAAACCGCCGGTCGGCATCATTGCGTTGCTGGAGGACACCAAGGGGGATGGGCACTATGACAAGCGAACGGTTTTCGCCGAGGGGTTGACGTTTCCCAATGGACTCATGTGCTGGCGGGGGGGCGTTTTTGTCACGTGCGCGCCGGATGTGCTTTATTTAAAGGACACCGACGGCGATGGTCGCGCGGATGTGCGCCAGGTGGTGCTGACCGGGTTCGCCACCAACAGCACCACGCAATTGCGCGTCAGCCATCCGGTCCTGGGGCTCGATAATTGGGTCTATCTGACGAGCGGCCTGGTGGGTGGCAACATTACCGCGCCGCAATTTCCCAGCCGCCCGGCCGTGGAGGTGAGCCGGGGCGATTCCCGGTTCCGCCCGGACACACTGGAATTGGAACCCAATCCCGGCCATGCCCAGTTCGGTCAGGCGTTTGATGATTATGGCCACCGGTTCATCTGCGACAACCGCCACCCGGTCTGGCAGGTGGTCCTGCAACCGCGCCACCTGAAGCGCAATCCCTATCTGCCTTTCAGTGAAACCATCCACGAAGTCTCCAGTTCCGGCGAGGCCGCCAAGGTTTTTCCGCTCAGCCCCGACAACACCACCGCCGGTTACATGCCGAGCCTGATGAGCACGCCGCACGCAGGCACCTTCACCTCGGCCTGCGGTTTGTTGATCCATCGCGGCACCGCGCTGCTGCCGGAGCATTACGGCAACGCCTTTACCTGTGAGCCGGCGCAAAATCTCGTGCATCGGGAGGTGCTGTCCGCCGACGGCGCGGTTTTCGTTTCCAAACCGGCGCGGGCGGGCGTGGAATTTCTGGCGTCACCCGACAGCTGGTTTCGTCCGGTCTTCTGCGCCAACGGTCCGGATGGGGCGCTCTACATTTGCGACATGTACCGCAAGACCATCGAGCATCCGCAATACCTGCCCGAGTCGATGCGGGCGACGACCGACTTCGAGAGCGGCCGGGACAAGGGGCGGATTTATCGAATTGTGGCGGATCAACCGGGGAAAAAAGTAACGCCCAAGAAAGTAAGCCTGGCCCAGGCGCGCGCGAAGGAGTTGTGCGCGGAGCTGAGCAATCCGGATGGCTGGTGGCGGGACACCGCGCGCCGTTTATTGTTGGAACGTAAAGATCCGGAATCGATTCCGCTGTTGAAAGCGCAAGCAGCCAATTTTAAATCCGCCCGGCCGGCGGCGCACCTCGCCCGGCTCGCCGCGCTGCGGACACTCGAAGGCTTGGGAGCCTTGGAGCCAGATATGATTACGCGGGCCGCCGCCGATCCGCATCCGGCGGTGCGGGCGCAGGCCCTTCAGTTGGCGGAGCTGCGGCTGGGCGGTTCCGCCGGGTTGGCCGGGCTCCCGCTCTCACTTGCGGAGGACGTCGATGCCGCCGTGCGTTTTCAAAGTGCGTTGGCGCTGGGCGATCTGAGCGATCCGCCGGCCATTGCGGCGCTCGCCCGGCTGGCGGTGCGCGATGCCGGTGACCGCTGGGCGCGCACGGCGGCGTTAAGTTCTGCGGGGCGCAATCCGGGGTTGTTTTTGAGCGCGGTGCTCAGCCAGCCGAAAAACGGTGAGGCGGTTCCTGCCTTGCTGGGTGATTTGGGAAAAATGCTGGGTGCCGGGCAGTCGCCCGAGCGGCTGGTCGGGGCCCTCAATGAAATCGCCGCCCCGCGTCAAACCGGGGATGTTGCCTGGCAGCTGGCGGCGGTGGCAGGCCTGGCAGATGGTTTGCGGAGCCGCGGTTTTGGAGGGGGCGAACGTTCGGCCCTGCTCAGTTTGGTGGCGGCGGATTCCCCCGCTGCGAAGCAGGCGTGCGGGTTGGTGGAGGTGATTTTTCGCCAGGCGGTCGCCATGGCGCTGGATGCAAGACAGCCATTGAACTACCGGCTCACCGCCATTGGACTGCTGGCCCATGCGAGCTACGGCGTGGCAGGTGCGCCGCTGCAGTCGCTCATCGGGCCCCAGGAGTCATCCACCGTGCAGGTGGCGGTGGTGCGGGCGCTGGGACAGCTGCCGGACGCGGCGGTGGGGCGGTTGTTCGTGGAGCGCGAGCGGTGGCGGGCCTATACGCCGCCGGTGCGGGAAGCGGTGTTGGCGGCGTTGCTTTCGCAGCCGCGCCTGGTGCCCGCGTTGATCGAGGCGCTCGAACGCGGGGACGTGCAGCCGTGGGCGGTGGATCCGGCGCGGCGAAACCAGTTGCTGAAGCATCGCGAAGAGCCGGTAAGGAAGCGGGCGGAGGCGCTGTTTAACAATTTGCAAAGCGGCGACCGGATGAAGGTGTATGAGGATTACAAATCCGTGCTGGCCCTGAAGCCCGACCGTGCGAGCGGGCACGCCGTGTTTCTGAAAACCTGCGCGCAATGCCATGTGTACGGGGCCGAAGGGGCGCGGGTGGGACCCGAATTGACGGGCATCCGCAATCAGCCGGGTGAGGCATTGCTGCTCCATATTCTGGTTCCGGACTTTGAGATTCTGCCGGGCTACACCAGCTACGAAGTTGAAACCAAGGATGGCCGCACTTTGTCCGGACTGCTTGCGGCCGAGACGCCCGGGAGTGTCACGCTGCGGCGGGCGCTGGGTGAAGAGGACACGATCGCGCGCGCGAACATTGCCAGAATTTCCTCCACAAGCCTTTCGTTGATGCCGTCGGAATTGGAAAAAACCATGACGAAGCAGGAGCTCGCGGATTTGCTTGGTTTCTTGAAGGGAGAGTAACATGCGTGGCGTGGATGGCTTCCGGTGGCAACGCGCGTTTAGCCATCCGGTTGTCTGGTTTGCGCTGCTCCATTTACTACTCTTGAACCTCTTGGCCGGCGGTGTGTTCCTCCTCGCCCATCTGCCCCCTTCGGTGTTACCGCTCGACCCGGCGATTCTCTTTCTGGAGCGCGGGCACCGACTACTATGGTTTCCCCGTGATCTGCTGCGCTGGCTCTGGCTTGGCGAGCGCACCCCGGCATTACTAAACTGGGCCTTGCTGGGGCTTCACAGCCTGTGCTGGGGAGTATTCCTGACCGTGCTGAGGGATGTCTGGCGCAAAGTGCGGACGTAGAAAAGCGACCGGTCGGGCCGGCGCCGGAGCAGTTCAATTGAATTCGACCCCGGCGACGGAAGCGAAAAAGTTTCCAACCGGGCTTGCGCGCAACGTCGAGAGTGTTATGTTCGCTCCTCGAACCGATACCGACTAAGATTATTAAATAGCGGGCGAAGTCGTCCGGCAAACCCCTGATTGAATATGCAAACGATTGCCGAAGAAACCAGCACCGAACAAAAAACCCGTGAGCTTTGCCAGGCGATTCTCGACCGCCCTGATTTTCCGGAATTACGCCGCAAGATGGACGCCTTCATGAACGATGAAGCGGCGAAGTTCCAATACCAGATGTTGAACGATCGCGGCCAGATGCTCCAGTCCAAGCAGCAACAGGGGTTGCCGTTGACGGAGGCGGAAATTGGGGAGTTCGAAGCCCTGCGCGACACCTTCACCCAAAACCCGGTGGCCACCGGCTTTTTGGATGCGCAGCAGGAGATTCAAAAGATCCACGACGCCGTGAACCAGCATTTGAATAAGACGTTCGAGTTGGGCCGCGTGCCCACGGCAGAGGATTTCAACAGCGGCTGCTGCTCGAGTTCCGGCTGCGGTTGCAATTAAGGTTGCACCGCGAGTTTGCGGTTGTAGGCCACGACGTCGGCGTAGCGAACCCCGCGGCCTCCGAATACATCGAGCGCGGAGCCGATGGTTAGATCAATGCGTCCCTGGCCGACGCGCGTGACTTCCTCCAGGTCGGCCAGCGTACGGGCACCGCCGGCATAGGTCGTGGGAATCGGCGACCAGCGCGCGAGTTTCTCGACCAGTTCCAAATCCACGCCGGCGCAAAGTCCTTCGACATCGGCCGCGTGAATCAGAAACTCAGCGCAGTGCTCGGCCAGATGGTTCAGGCTGTCCGAGTTGAGGGCGCAGTCGGTGAACTTCTGCCAGCGATCCGTCACCACCCAGTACTCGCCGTCTTTCCGGCGGCAGCTCAAATCCAGCACCAGCCTCCCTTTTCCGATGGCGTCGGTCAGGTTGCGAAGGCGGTCAAAGTCCACGTGTCCATCGCGAAACACCCAGGAGGTGACAATGACGTGGGAGGCGCCGGCGTCGAGCCAGTGGCGGGCGTTAGTGAGATTGATCCCGCCGCCGATGTGCAAGCCGCCCGGGTACGCGGCGAGGGCGGCGGAAGCGGCGGCATCATTGCCGGGGCCGAGCATGATGACGTGGCCGCCCGGGAGGCCGTCGCGCTGGTAGATTTCCGCGAACCACTCTGCGGGGCGCTCGGAGACAAAGTTAGTGCGCAGCTGTGTGGCGTCATCGCTCAGCGTGCCGCCGACGATCTGCTTCACTTTGCCTTCGTGAAGATCAATGCAAGGTCGAAACACCACGACATCAGAATGGAAAAAGGTGAAAGGTGAAAGGTGAAAGGTGAAAAATGAGTGAACCCTGTCCCCATAATTTTATTCGAACGCCCCAACGGGCTGGACAACCCTTGGCGGCGCTTGGGCAAATCGAATATGCAGTGCGGTCAGTCCGGCCCAGGACATCGAAAACAACCCCAAACCGAAGTGCCGCTCGTATCTCCGGTAATCAGATCACCGCACCAACCGCATTGGCCAGCGGAGGTGTGAAGTTCCAAGCACTGCAAGCAGAGATAGTCATCGCCAAAAGGGATAGCGGTTGGCTCATGGTGCTCACATGAAGAACAGTAAGCGACCAGTCGATCTTCTTTTGGGTCTTCATCAGGGCCAAGCGTCGAGAGCAAGAAATCTGCATCGACCCCAAACTCGCACTGAGCGCATTCTCCGCCGTCCTCTGGCTCAACGGTTATCATTCCGCCACAGGTGGGACATTTTATTTCGAGAAAGTGGCCGGTGTAATTGCAGACAAGGCAGGCACGCTTGAACAGAGGAGCGGAGATTTCGGTCTTTGTTGCAGCATCAAATCCGCACGCAGCGCATTTCTCGACATTGACCCCTCTTTTTTTCGCCTCTCGGATTTCCGGTTCGAGTGCCCTGAATTTTGAACTCAAGAACTGGCGATTCTGACATACAAGTTTGTTCAACCGCGCAATTCTCGTCGCGCAGGCAGCAAAGTGCGGCTGCCACCTAATCGTGAGCAAGCGATGCAGGTAGAACCAAGCCTTGCACTGTTCCGAGACAACTTCAGCGAGAACTTTTGCGTCAAGCCCGGCGACATATTTCGGGTGGAAAAAGTGGACAAGCTTGTTCCGATGGTCGCGCACTTCTCTGAAAGATTGCTCCTCGTAACCTGCTATTGGCTCGTTCGCAATGTTCCGTATTCGATTCAGGCAATCGTCAAATGTGACGGACTGGAAGTCCCCCTTGCGGAAGGCTTCCAAACTGGCTTTCTCCGTCTTGGACACGACCAGCGCCCAGTGTTCTCGCAGCAAACGCGCTTTCAGAAACAGTTCGATGGCATTGAAGAAGTGTATGACGGAATACTTCGGCGATTTCTCAAGCTCGCGAACTGCTCGCTCAAGGAAATCGAAGGCGTTTAACACAAGGCTTTCGAACAGTTCGTCCGAATCGCTCCGAATCGCTACTCCCACAGCGCGCTTCAACTTGGCACTCACTCCGAGACCTCAAAGTTCAAGATTCGGAACTCGATTTTCCCTTTAGGTTTTCGTGGCGGCTGATTCCCCGCAGGCGAGTTCAGCTTCTCCGTGCTATCCGCCACATTGCCCTTAATCCTTCGGGCAAGTCCGGGCGGGATTACGCCGGAATACTGAACAACGCTGATGTCAATGGGGCTGCCATCTGTGTCGTAAAAAATCACGAGGCAATAGACTTGCCTCACCGATTCCCTAAGCATATTGACGAGCGAGACCGAGAATTCGCCGTTCTGACTATACGAATCGTAAGTAAGGCTGCTGGCGGTCACTCCGTCGGTGCTCTTGCTGCCGCCGAGTTCGTCCAAGATTGACTTTGAGGCTTTCGACGTTTTCGAAGATAGAGGCTCTGGCTTCCCCGCTTTTTGAAGCAATTCGTCCACATATTTTCCCGGTATTGCGAAGTTCAAGTTTTGGCCACCTTTGAATGTGGCAACGGCAACACCGACTACCTTACCGTCCGCGTCCACCACTGGGCCACCGCTGCTGCCGGGTGAAATCGGTGCGGTTATTTGCAGGAGTGAGTCCGTGTCGAACTGGCGGATGCCGCTGACGATGCCTTGCGAAAAAGTTCCCTCCAAACCTTGCGGATTGCCGACGGCAAACACGGTGTCACCAATAGCCACCTTCGAGCCGTCACCGATTTTCAACACCGGCGCGGTTGCGTCCTCCACAGCGAGCAAAACCAAGTCATGCTTGGTGTCGAGGCCGACGATGCCAGCAATGTTGTATTTCGTTTTCTGGCCGACAAGCTTCGCGTAGCCGCGTGACGCCTTCTCGACAACGTGGAAATTGGACGCGATTACGTTCTCCTTCACGAAGAACCCACTTCCCAGCGACACCGGCTGGCCTCTCTCGTCCTCCATCACAAGCAACACGACAGACGGAAAGGTGGCGCTCGCAATTTGCCGCGCGTTTTCAGCAGCTTTCGCCGCGAGGGCGAAGCCCAACGCAGCGACCAGAAGAAACCATTGCAAAGATTTCATGCGAACGAATTCTATCGTCTTGTTGACCGAACGCCAGCGCCAAACGGCGCTGTGTCCCAAAGCCCAGAGTTGCGAGACACGAGCCACCCTAAGTCATCGTCCGCAAAACATTCCTAACCGCAACGCAGTCGCATTGACCGAATTCATGTTGCATACGCAACAAAGGGTTGTCATGGGTCAGGCGCGGTGGAATGTGCGCAGTTGCCGGCTGGCGTCCCGGAGCACTCCCACCCGCCGCCGGTCCTTGCGGACGGCCACCATTGCCGGTTGCCCCAAATAAGCGCAATCTCAACATTCCATAGGGGTATTTACGTGACTCCACAGGCCCCCAGGGGTAGTATTTTGTGCGATGACCGAGGACTTTCCGCGCCCGCTGCTGGAACTGGAGCGGCGCTTC
>JAYTXL010000358.1:0-10134 GCA_043742955.1 Verrucomicrobiota bacterium
GGGGGCGCACTGGTTTCGACTTGGGAAATGCGCCAGAGGCGGCATGCCGAGGATGGTTCGTTGGCCTCGTTAAAAATCGAACCAAAAATCAAAAGCTAATCAAGAACTAGCTCTCGCGGCCTAAGGCCACGACGTTCGCCGGCAGACACCTGCTAAGCTGGATGAACGCCATTGCAGGCATGGTTGACGGCGGAGACTGCGCGCCGGCGGCCGAGAAAATTTCATGCAGACTAGGCAGCGCGACTCGAGTTCGGACGCCATCGCGTAGCAGAAAATATTATCCGGACTAAGCATGTAGTCGCGGCTGGTTTGTTTGCTAAGGACGCGGGTTCAACTCCCGCCGCCTCCACCATCTTTTGTTGGTGTTTTGTGAAATAGTTTGACTTAACGGGAAAACAACGGGAATATGCGCGCATGAAAACGCACGCGAAATCACCCGGCCGCAAGTCTAACGAGTTCCCTAAACGCCTCAAGGAAGGCAACGCCGAAGTCACCATTTACCGGCAGCAGAACCCCTCGCGCCGTCGCAACCCTGCCAGCGGCCAATGGGAACTCACCGGCAAGGTGTTCGATGAATACGTGCTCGCCTACTACCAGGGCACGCGGCAGGTCGTGGATAAGACCAGCGGGCAGATCAAGACCCTGCCCAAGCTCGTCCGCCAGAAATTCGGCAGCCTCGCCGATGCCGAGCGTGAAGCCCGATTTGTTCTCACCAAGCTGGCCAACGGGGAAAGCGAGATCCTCAAACTCAGTGGCATCGACCGCACCGCCTACGTTCACGCCATGCAGAAGCTACGGGCCTGGCACCACGATGCGGAGCTCAATACCGTCGTCACGGACTACCTAGCTGCCGTCAAACGCCTGCCGGACACCATCACCCTCAACGAGTGCGTGAACTTTTATCTTTCGCGCCATCCTGTCGGAATGGCGTGCAAGACCGTCCGTGAAGTCCTCGACGAACTGCTGGCCGTCAAGACCAACGCGGGCATCAGCGAGCCGTACGCCAAGGAACTCCGGCTGCGCCTCGGTCAATTCGCCGATACCGTGGCCCTGCCGATCTCCACCGTCACCAGCAAGCAGATTCAGGACTGGCTCATCAATCGCGGTGTTGCCGGCCGAACCCAAAACAACTACCGCCGCCTCATCAGCACCCTGTTCAAATTCGCCATCCGTCGCGGCTACCTGCCCAGGGACCACGATGAACTCAGCGGCGTGGAAAAGGTTCGGGATTCCGGCGCTGAAATCGAAGTGTTCAACCCCGCCGAACTCCGCAAGCTCTTTGCCGCCTGCCTGACGCCGGTGCAGGAGCGCGGCAAGTGGCGCGACCGCGAGTTGATGGTTCCCTATCTCGCTATCGCAGCCTTCTGCGGGTTGCGCGCCGCCGAGATTTCCCGGCTTGATTGGAGCGAAATACATCTCACCGGCCCGGAACACTTCATCGAGGTCAAAGCGGCCAAGGCCAAAACTGCCAGCCGCCGCACCGTGCCAATCCCTGACAACTGCGCGTTGTGGCTCGCCCCGTTTGTGCAGGAGTCCGGCCCGGTTTGCCCTTTGGAACGCCCGGACAAGCAATGTTTCCAATACCTTGCCCCGGCTGCAAAAATGGAATGGAAGCACAACGCCCTGCGTCATTCCTTCATTTCCTACCGGCTCGCCATCATCAAGAACGTCCACCAGGTCAGCCTTGAAGCCGGGAACAGCACGCAGATGGTGTTCAAGCATTACCGCCAGTTGGTTCGTGAAAGTGAAGCGGCGGAATGGTTCGCCATCGCCCCGGCGGAGAACCCCACCATCCTGCCAATGCCTGCCTTTGACACGGGTAAGGCGCAGGAGGCAGCGCCCGCACCAGCCACGCCTGCCGCAATCACTGCGCTCGCCTGAACCTTGTTTCCATCTACCTCCCGCCACGAATCCTTGCGCCTTGTCGCGCACGGTGACACATTGACGCCGTAAGCAGGCGATGAAACCGCTGACGATTCAACTGTGTAACGGCCAGGAGAGGAAACTGCAATCCGTAGGTTGGAAGGCTCCAAGGGAAGGGGATTGTCGCTGCCAATTCTACGCACTCGACGAGAGCGAGAATCCTTTGGTGGTAACACCCAAGCCCGCCGGGCCGGAATTTTGGTCGCCTGGTTGCCCGGCTGTACTGAATGGCGAGCCATTTCCAGAAATGGCCTGCGTCGAAATCTCACCTTGTCGGTTGTTGCCGCCGCCGTGTTACCAGTCACCCACAGAATTTGAAAACGAACTCCAATTCCGTTTTGCCTTCGACCCTTGGCGCGGGTTCTATTGGCAGACCCACCGGGAAGTTTTAGTGCTTCATCCCTCCGACTCTGGACTGCTGCAAGAACGGCTTAACCAATGGTTGGTCAAAATGCGCACGGCATACGAATACAATGCTGGAAAACGTCGCGAGGTAATCAACCGGCTCGAAGCCTCGACCTTGGAAGTACTCCGCCTTGCCACAGAAGATGAGCGTGCAGACAGACTCAAGAATGCCAAAGAACAATTGGACATCGTGGAGTCAGAGACGCCGATTGACGGTATCGAATGCAAAGGGCGGTTGAAACTGACGCTGGAAGGCGTATTGCGCGGTGAAGAAGGCATCCGTGACGAGTGGATGGTGAAAAACTGGGCGAAGAAGAACAACTTTGACTTGCAACAGATGGCGCGCGAGCGGCGGCTTTTCCGGAAATGGCTCGAAATGCACACCGGCACTCCCACTAGGAATCAGGGCATTTGGCCGCCCCATTTTGGCGAGCACGCCGAGAACAAGCCGCAGTTTTTGGAGGCATGCGCCAAAGTGCGTTACCGGGCGCGCTTCGCCGACAATACGGGCACCGTGGTCTATCTAGCTGACTGCGAATTGAACGAGGAACCATCCGTGCCGGAGCGTGATGAAGTAGTGCGTTTACTCGGCTGCACCACTGATCGGCGAGAGGCCACTGCCGAAGCTGAGCAACTGTCCCTTGATGTTGTGCTCAACAAACTTGGATCCACGCTGGGAAAAAAGGGATTTGTTCCGATGGGTGTGCCTGGATTTATAAAGCTATGCAAGCGGGAAGGAATCTCGCTTGAGACAGTCCAAAAGAAGGGCATGAAACGGGCGAAATTGGAGAGCCTTTTGAAGAAGCGAGAGAGCCAAAAGAGGAAACGCAAATCCCAGTTAAAGAACCATACCAAGGCGATTTCCAAAGGAAAACTCACCGAGAATCCCACCCGTGTTGGTTCAAAATCAAACGGCGACCAGGCGACTGAAGCGCCGGAGGGATCACATATCGCTGTCGGAGGCTCGCTTGGCCCATTGGAGAAAAAGTTACGAGAAATTGACGAGGGAAAAAGGCTTGACTAGGGGTTTTGGAAACTCTCGGAACTCTCGAAGCGCTGGGTTGGGGTAAGACTGTGCAAAATCCCAATGTGTGCAGGGCATTCATGCGCCTCATTGCGTGAAACTCTCGTGTAACTCTCGCGCTCTCATACTCACACCTTAACGCAAAGCTGCATTTGCAGTTCTAGCGCGATGGTGAGCCGGTTGGCCCCGGCCAGCGAATGAATCGCCACCGTCGCGCAAGACGCATCCGCAGTTGCGCGACGAAAAATGAGTATCGAGAAATTGAAGCCAGCCCCCGGCACTGGCGAATCTCCCAAGCCGGAGTACGAAACAAGGAAACAGTTGGCGCAGCGCATTGGCTGCTCGACTCGGACGATCGACAACCTCCAGTTGGCTGGACTCCCGTACCTAAAACTTGGCGGGAAACTTTGCAGATTCCCCCGAGGTTCGGTGGACGCTTGGCTTGCCGAGCGGATCATCCGCTAAACCCACGTAACACTATGATTACGAACTTTGACCCCAAGGATACGCCGCTCCCGCTCGCTTTCTTCGTGCGCAAGTATGGCCTTTCGCGCGTCACGCTCTGGCGCTACCGAACGGCGGGCCTTTCCGCCATCGGCGTCGGCGCGAAAATTTTCATCCGCGAATCCGATTTCATCGCGTTCCTTGAACGAATGAACGGGCAGACTGTTTCGGCCAACCCACACAAGGAGGCGCAGCCATGAAAGAAGTTACCCTCTCACGCCACCTTGTCGCCCGGCGCGTCTGGCGTCCACTTGCGCAGCTCACTTTTCGAGTATTGCGGCCTCTGTTGTCCATCCCCACGCCGCGCGTGCGCTACGTCCCGCGCGGAGCGCCAGCAGGCACACAGGCTATCATGGTTCCCCTGGGCGTGGTCCTCTGCTTCCGCTGTCAAGATTGGCTGCGGCGCCGTGCCTGCCGCGCGCGCGCCGTCCAGTTGTTCAGCCACAGTTCCTTCACTTACGACCTCGCTGCCATCGGCGCGGCGCTGCTGGCCCCGCCCGTCCGCTGGGAACGTGCCTGCCGCCAGAAGATGATTCTCGAAACCGACCCGCGCCTTCGCCAACCATGAATTTAACTGACTCCCTCGACGCCGCCAAGCAACGCCTCCGCATCCCCGAACTCTGGCGGATGCTTGGCCTGCCCGGCGAAGCCGCCAAGACCTGCCGCTCACCTTTCCGTGAGGACAGCAACCCGTCGTTCTCAGTGTTCGACGAAGGCCTGAAATTCAAAGACCACGGCACCGGCGACCACGGCGATGCCCCGGACTTCCTCGCCCGCGCCCGCAACCTCCCTTTGGCGGAGGCAATCCGGGAGTTCAAGCAACTGGCTGGCGTCGAGGATACCGCGCCCGCCGCGCCATCGCGTTCCAATCCGTCACCCCAAATCATCGCCACCTACAATTACACCGACGAATCCGGCGCACTGCTGTTTCAGGTCGTCCGCTTTGAGCCGAAGACGTTTCGCCAGCGCCGGCCCGACCCATCCGCGGCGGACGGCTGGGCTTGGAAGCTCGACGGCGTCCGGCGTGTCCCGTACCGGTTACCGGAGGTGCTCGCCGCAATCTCCGCCGGGCAGAGCATCTTCCTAACCGAAGGTGAAAAAGATGCGCTCGCCCTCGTCGCCAATGGCTTCCCCGCCACCTGCAATCCGGGCGGGGCAGGGAAATGGCTCGACGACTACTCCGCAACCCTGGCCGGCGCGGACGTGGTCATCGTGGCCGACAAGGACGAACCCGGCCGCAATCATGCCCGCCTGGTCGCCACCAAGCTCCACGGCCATGCCAGGTCCGTCCGCACTGTCGAGTTGCCGGACCACAACGGCCAGCCCGTGAAAGATGCGCACGATTTTTTCGCCGCTGGGGCCACTGCAGATGATTTTCGTAAGTCCCTTTCAAACGCCATTCCCTTCACACCGCTCGTCCCCGACCTCCCCACCGCCACCGCGCCAAGAGTTTCAAAACCCGTCATCGTGTTGCCGCCGGACGATGACAGCGGCGACGCACCACCCAAGCCGTTCCCGCTCGACGCCCTGCCGCCTGCAATGGCGTTGCTCGCCGCAGGTGTCGCCCGCACCGCCCGCGTGCCTGACCGCTTGACCGGCCCCTGTGTGCTCGGCCTCGTCAGCGCCGCTATCGGCGCGGGCCTCGAAGTCCAGTCGGACACCCAGCGCACCACGCGCGGAAACTTATTCCTGCTCGTTTCAGCAGAGACGGGCACCGGTAAGAGCCGGACGTTTGAAATCATTGCCGCACCGTTGCTTGACTACCAGGAACGGTTGCAGGAGCACTGGCGGAAGGAGGCTGGGCCGCGTCTGCTGTCGGAACTCAAGATCCTCGAACGTGAAATTGCTAACTTTGAAAAGAAGGCGGCCAAGACGCCGGACAAGGATGAGCGCGAACGTCTGTGCGATGAGTTGAAATTCAAAATCGCCAAGCGTGACGAACTTGCCAGGCGCAGCGTCCAGCCCGTCTTGTTCGCCCAGGACGTCACGACCGAGCGATTGACGGCGATGGTCGAGGAACAAGGTGAAGTCTTGTTCAGTGGCAGCTCGGATTGCCGAAAAGTGGTGAGCAATTTGATGGGTGCCTACACCAAGGAGAAAGGCCAAACCGACGAATCCTTCTACCTCGCGGGCTACTCTGGTGACCACATCCGGGTTGACCGTGGTAGCCGGCCGCCCGTCAACTTGCGCCGCCCGTGCCTCGGCCTGCTCTGGTTCGGCCAGCCCGACCTGGTTGAATCCATGCTCGCGGAGGATTCATTGAGCGTGAGCGGCTTCCTGCCGCGTTGCCTCATCTGCCACAGCCACGCCGCACCGCAGCGAATCGAGGGCGAGCCGGAAGCCACCTCCGAGAGCGTTCTCGCCCGCTGGTCCGCGCTGGCCACGGATTTGCTCGCCACGTACCGCCAACCCGGGGTGCGTCACGTTCTGCAACCAACTCCCGAAGCGCGGCAACGGCTCGTGGATTATCACAACGCCATCGTCGAGCGGCGCAGCACGGAACTGCGCGACGTGACCGGCTTCGCCGCGCGCTGGGCCGAGCAAGCCTGGCGGCTGACCGTTGTGCTCCACGCGGGCTTGCACGGTGCCGAGGCCCATAATAACCATCCGCTCGACTCCACCACGGCGGAGTGCGCCATCCGCCTTGCCGAATGGTTCGCCGCGTCGCAACTGGACATCCTTTCCAAGGGCCGTCACGAGGCCGCGAAAAAGATCGAGGAACAGGTCTTGGAGCTGATCCAGGACCGCACCGAGCACCAGAAGCTGGACTACCTCACCGCCCGGGACGTGCGCCGCGACCGCATCGTGGCGACACCCGAAGCGGCCGCCGCATTGCTCGCCCGCATGGAAGCCGACGGCCTGCTCGTGGGCGAGGACGTGCGGCCAGAGGGCGGCGGGCGCAGCACGAGAGTTTTCCGGGCAGCCGGTGGAAACAATCCGGTCCCAGGATAAGCAGAGACCCGGAATTGAGCTGACCTTCAGCGTCCGTGCCCCGCTTCACACGCGCCGCTGCCAATGCCGGTCGTGCCGTGCCGCGTGCAGCACGGCGGCGATAACCACGAGTTTCTCGTCCTCCATCACCTCGTAGATCACCCGGTAGGGAAACCGATCCGGGTAGCGCCAGCGGATGTTCTTGCGTGGATGTCGGCGGCAGTTCAGCAACGGATTGACCTCCAGCGCGTCGAATACCGCCAACACTTCCTCGGTGAACTCGTCTCCCAGGCCTGCGCGTTGCCCGTTATACCACGCGGCGGCCTCCGTCACGTCGTCCCCGGCTTCGGGCCGCACCACCACGCGCCATTTCATGCCTTCGGGCGGTCACGCAGCCGGGCCTTCATCTCCGCCAGGGGCACCGACGAGTTCGGGTCGGCGCGATGGGCGGCCAGGCGGGATTCGACCAGCGCCTCGTCCGAAGCGGGCAGGGGAGGATCATCCAGTTCCAGCGCGCGTCGGATCAGGAGTTGCCGCTGTTCCAACGTCAGCGCGGGCAGTTCGTCGAGCACTTGGGCGAAGCTCATGCCCGAACCCTACGCTCAGTTGCCAAGCATTTCAATGCCGCAAGCGACTCCAATCTATAACCGGACGGGAGAGGTGATCGAAGACCGCGTAGGGGAACGGCCCAGCGATTGGCGCAAACGTCACGATTGGCACGGGCTCTGTTTCGAAAAACCCACTTTTTAAAGGAAGAAAAACTCAATTTGTGCCTACCCCCTTGTGCCGATTGTGCCATTTGTGCCAATCGCTCAGGTGGTTCGCGCCCGGTCGCCTGTCCATTTGCGCGAGCGTTCCCCGTCGCCGAACCCATTCCCCGAGCGCCATCGCCGTCCGTGTCACCTCGCTCCGCATCCGCATCCCAGGACTCTGGTTCTCTTTCTTTTAGTGTGGCCACAAATCCAGATGCCAACCCTCCTCCCAGTGTAGCTCGTTCCCCGAAGTGCTGGTCATCCTTCCTCTTTTTATGTGGCTCCAATTTCCAGCGCCAGATCGGCCTGCACTTTCCGTGGGTTCGCCATCCGGAACATGTTCTTTAACGACTGTGTTGCCACCAATTTCCCTGCTTCTTTAACCCCTGCCTCGGCTCATTTCTGGCCATCCTGTTGGGTGAATCGAAATGAAACATTTTCCCGCGCGCATCCTCTGAGAGTGGTTGAAACAAAAAATCGGCGCGGTCCTCGAATCCGCCCCCTTTTTCATTGCCGTTGAAACCATTTGAAATACTATCGCCGTCAACTTTCACGAGGCTGGTAAATCAATTATGCACTGGGTCGCCCCATCGGAAAAGGACAACGGCAATGCCGCGCTCGAAAAACGCCTCTGGGACATCCTCGACCCTGCGGGCGGTTCGGGCGGTATTTTCGTGGTGTGGGAGAAACGTGCGGTAGCGCACCCTGCGGAAATTCTCGTGCTGGCCGCCTGAACGAAAACCCACTTTCATGGATCAAGCCCAACTCAACTGGCTCACCAACTTCATCTGGAACATCGCCGACGATGTCCTCCGCGACGTTTACGTGCGTGGCAAATACCGCGATGTCGTCCTGCCCATGACCGTCCTGCGCCGCCTCGATGCGGTGCTTGAGCCGACCAAGGCCGCCGTGCTGGAGATGAAGGCCGCCCTCGACAAGGAAGGCGTCACGAATCAGGACGACGCCCTTCGCGCCGCGTCCGGTCAGGCGTTTTACAACACCTCGCCCTTCCTCCTGCGCGACCTCAAGTCCCGCGCCACCCAGCAGAAGCTCAAGGACGACTTCGAGGCTTACCTCGACGGCTTTTCGCCGAACGTGCAGGACATCCTGAACAACTTCGCCTTCCGCAACCAGATCCCCAAGCTCTCCAAGGCCGACGCCCTCGGCATGCTCATCGAGAAGTTCCTCGATAAGGACGTGAACCTCAGCCCGCACGCCGTTGGCGAGATGCCCGGACTCGACAACCACAGCATGGGCACGATGTTCGAGGAACTCGTCCGCCGCTTCAACGAGGAGAACAACGAGGAAGCTGGCGAACACTGGACGCCCCGCGACGCCGTCCGGCTCATGGCCAATCTCATGTTCCTCCCGGTGGCCGACCGCATCGAGAGCGGCACGTATCTCCTCTACGACTGCGCCTGCGGCACGGGCGGCATGTTGACCGTCGCCGAGGAAACCCTCCAGCAGATCGCAAAATCGCGCGGCAAACAGATCGCCACCCACCTCTACGGCCAGGAAATCAGCGACGAAACCTACGCCATCTGCAAAGCCGACATGCTGCTCAAGGGCGACGGCGACGCGGCGGACAACATCGTCGGCGGCTCGGAGCACAGCACCCTGGCCAACGACGCCTTCCGTGGCCGCGAGTTCGACTTCATGCTCGCCAATCCGCCCTACGGCAAAAGCTGGAAGGCCGACCTCGAACGCATGGGCGGCAAGGGCGCGATCAAAGACCCGCGCTTCGTCATCCAGCACGCCGACGACCCCGAGTATTCCCTCCTCACCCGCAGCAGCGACGGCCAGATGCTCTTCCTCGCCAATATGCTGGCGAAGATGAAGCACGACACGCCCCTCGGCAGCCGCATCGCCGAGGTCCACAACGGCTCGTCCCTCTTCACCGGCGACGCCGGCCAGGGCGAGAGCAACATCCGCCGTTGGATCATCGAGAGCGACTGGCTGGAGGCCATCGTTGCCCTGCCGCTGAACCTCTTCTATAACACCGGCATCGCCACCTACGTCTGGGTGCTCTCCAACCGCAAAGGAACGCATGGAGGTGCTACCTCCCGCCGGGGCAAGGTCCAGCTCATCGACGCCACCCAATGGTTTCGCCCGCTGCGCAAAAACATGGGCAAGAAGAACTGCGAACTCGCCCCCGAGGACATCCAGCGCATCTGCGACACCTTCCTCGCGTTCAAGGAAACGCCGCAGTCAAAAATCTTCCCCAACGCCGCCTTCGGCTACTGGAAGGTGAAGGTCGAGCGCCCGCTCCGCCTCCACAGCCAGCTCACGCGGGCGCGCATCGAAACCCTGCGTTACGCCAGCGGCGACGAAGACATCCGCGCCAAGCTGCACGAGGAACTCGGCGACGCGCTCTTTGAAAACTTCGCCTCCGTGCGCCAGAACCTCGAAAAGCTCCTCGAAGACTGGGGCAAGGGCGACGAGGACGAAGGCGAGGGCGAGAACGGGGGAAGCGGCGGCGGCAAGTCCGGCCTGCCTGAGAAGAAGAAAAAGAAACTGCTCGATCCCGACACCTGGCAGCGCGACGCCGCGCTCGTCGAGACCGCCACCCAGCTCCGCGACACGCTGGGCGGCGAC
>JAYTXL010000359.1:0-6474 GCA_043742955.1 Verrucomicrobiota bacterium
AAACAGGAACAGCTGGTTTTGACCGTCGTGCTGCTATTGCTGCTGACCGGTTGGGCAGTGCAGGCGTATCGTACCGCGCACCCGCCGACGCCGCCCAGCAAAATTTTGAACGCGAAATAACATGCAAAAAGTCCGCTTGGAAGAAGTCGTGGACCAGATCGTGGCGAAAGATTCGCGTTACCATCGGGATGCCTACCATTTCGTTCGCGAGGCGCTCGATTACACCCAAAAGTCGGTTTACAAGGACCCGTCCGCCGACCAGCCAGCGCGCCCGGCATCCGGCGACCAGGCGGCGGGAAACTTCGAAGCTGCCACGCAGGCTCGGGAAAGTCTTCAGAAGCGCCATGTCACCGGCCAGCAATTGCTCCAAGGCATTCGCGAATACGCGCTGGAGCAATTTGGCCCGATGACGATCACCGTTTTCGAGGAATGGGGCGTACGCCGATGCGAAGATTTTGGCGAGATCGTTTTCAGCCGGGCCGACAACGGCAACAGCTTCTTGGAGACGGAGCAGGACAGCCGGGACGATTTCAAGGGCGGCTATACTTTTGAAGCGGCGTTTAAAAAACCGTTTCTGCCCGCGCTCAAGGCGGCCATCTCAAAAGTCGAATCCAGTCCGGGTGGCGCGTGAACGGACCGACGCCCAATTCCCAGAAGCGGTAGACCGGTTGTGATGAAGGTCGCCGGACCCACTTCGAAACAATATTCATTAATATCATCAGGCGCCCGTTCGCCAGCTAGCCCCGACTCTTTTAATTATGCCATCCCCCCATTCCCCGGCCGTCGCCAATAGCGAACCCGTCATTCCCGCCCTGCCCCCCGGCACCAAAATCACCGTGCTCGACAACGGGCTCACCATCATCGTGCGTGAGGATCATAGCGCGCCGGTGGTTTCAGCCCAGGCCTGGTGCAATACCGGCAGCGTCCACGAAGGCCGCTGGCTCGGCGCGGGCCTGAGCCACGTGCTGGAGCACATGCTGTTCAAGGGCACCACCACCCGGCCCGGCAGCCGCATCGACCAGGAGGTTCAGGACGTGGGCGGCCACATGAATGCCTACACCAGCTTTGACCGCACGGTCTACCACATCGACACCCCGAATACCGGGGCGCACACCGCCATCGATATCCTGTGCGACATCATGCAGCACGCCACGCTACCCGCCGAGGAAATGGAAAAGGAAAAACAGGTCATCCTCCGCGAAATGGATATGAACCAGGACGACCCGGGCCGCCGTTCCGGCCGGCGGCTGTTTGAGACCGCTTACACCCGCAGCCCCTATCGGCTCACGGTCATTGGCTATCCGGACATCTACCACGAATTGAAGCGCGCGGACATTTTCCAGTATTATCAGGAGCGTTATGCCCCGAATAATCTGTTCTTCGTGATCGTCGGTGACGTGCTCCACGAGGAAACCGTGGCGCAAATCAAGCAGGCGTTCAGCAGCGCCAAAGCCCGGGCGCTCCCGCCCCTGGTGCTGCCCGAGGAACCCCGGCAAACCGCGGTGCGCGAGGTTATTGAGGAGGCTCCCATCGAGCAGGGCTACTTCCATTTCAGCTGGCACATTCCCGACGTGCGGCATCCGGACATAGCCGCGCTGGACGTGCTCGCAACCCTGCTCGGCAGCGGTCGCAGTTCGCGGTTGTATCAGGCGGTGCGCGAGCAGCAGGGCCTGGTGAATTCTGCGGATGCGTGGACTTATAATCCGGGGGCGGCCGGCCTTTTCGGCATGAGTGCGATGGTGAACGCCGATAAATTCACCGCCGCCCGTGACGCGATGCTGGCCGAGGTGGAGAAGATGAAAGCCAAACCCGTCCCCAAGGCGGAGATCGAGAAGGCCGTGAAGCAATTCACCGCCGGCACCCTGGCCACCCGCAAGACGATGGCGGGCCAGGCGGCGGATCTCGGCGGCAACTGGCTGGCCGCAAATGACCTGAATTTTTCGCAGCGCTATCTCGCGGCGGTGCGGCGACTGGTGCCGGCGGATTTGCAACGGGTGGCCCGCGAATATTTGACGACCGAGAATCGCACGCTGTATGCCCTGCTGCCCAACAATTCTGCGCCCAAACTCAAATTGACCAGCGCGCAGGCCAGCGAGCAGGCCATCCAGAAGTTTGAACTGGCCAACGGCCTGCGCCTGCTGGTCAAAGAAGATCATCGCCTGCCCTTGGTGGAGTTTCGCGCTGTGTTCCAGGGCGGAGTATTGGCCGAGACCGCCGCCAACAGCGGCGTCACCCTGCTCACCGGGAAGCTGTTGCTCAAGGGCACGAAAACACGCAGCGCCGAGGCGCTCGCCCGGGAGATTGAGTCCATCGGCGGCAGCCTGGATAGTTACGGTGGAAATAATAGTTTTGGCGTCAACGCGGAGGTGTTGAGCGACGACTTTTCTGCGGGACTGGGACTCGTCGCGGACGTGCTGTTGAACCCGACGTTTCCCGCCGCCGCGCTAGAACGCGAACGCGCGGTGACCCTCGCCGGCCTCAAGGCGCAAAAAGACGACCTCCTGCAGAGTGCCAGCCGCTCGATGCGCCGGGCAATGTTTGGCGACATTGGCTACGGCCTGTCACCTTTGGGAACCGAGGAAAGTGTGACGAAACTGCAAGTGGCCGATCTAAGCGCGTTCCACAAAAAACTGACGGTACCCAACAACTGCGTGCTCGCCATCTATGGTGATGTCAAGGCGAAGGCGGTCAAAGCGGCTGTGGAGAAGGCTTTCGCCGGCTGGAAGCGGAATCCAAAGGCCAACGTCCAGCGGGCAACTTCCGGGGTTAAACTTTCGAACTCTCCGCAGCGCGTGATTGAAATTCGCGACAAGAAGCAGGCGGTGCTCCTGGTCGGTTTCCCGGGAACTTCGTTGTTAAACGAAGACCGTTATGCGATGGAGCTGCTTTCCGAGGCCTGTAGTGACTTGGGCTCGCGGCTCTTCCTGCGCATCCGCGAAAAGCTCGGACTAGCCTACTACGTCGGGGCCCAGAATTTCGCCGGACTCGTGCCGGGCTACTTCACCTTTTACACCGGCACCGAACCCGGCAAAGTGGAACAGGTCGAAAAGGAATTGCTCAAGGAAGCGGAACTGCTGCGGGCCGAGGGGCTGACCGCGGATGAGCTCAAGCGCGCCCAGGCCAAGGTCATCGGCCAGAAGAAAATTGGCCGGCAGGATCTGGGCAGCTTTGCGGCGGCCACCGCATTGGACGAACTCTACGGAATCGGCTTTGCCAATCAGGATACGGAAAACGCCAAATACGAAGCGGTCACCCTCGCCCAGGTCCAGGCGGTGGCCAGGAAATATCTCCAGCCGGACGCCGTCGTGATCGCCGTGGTGAAACCGGAATAGGAATTTCGGGAATCAAAAAGGCGCCCGTATTTTCGGTTTATTCCTGTTCGTAGATCCGGCGAAGTTTGGCTGGCGGCGTGCCCAAGTAATACTGCACGGTCACCCGCGCCATGCGGGCATAAGTGCGCACGACCCCCAATTTAAAAAACCGGCGGGCCGAAGTGGTCACCGTGGTATCGGCCAGGGCGAGCCGGCCCACGCGGCGCAGCCGCCGGCATAATTCAAATTCCTCCATCA
Organism: Verrucomicrobiota bacterium; assembly: GCA_043742955.1. Classification (GTDB taxonomy): domain Bacteria; phylum Verrucomicrobiota; class Verrucomicrobiia; order Limisphaerales; family JAYTXL01; genus JAYTXL01. The sequence goes on from JAYTXL010000359.1 coordinate 3,570, forward strand.
ACGGCAGGTCGGGGATCCCCCCCACCCGGGCCAGAGCGTCACGCCGCACAAAAATGGCCTGGTCCGCCATCACCCGCCGGAATAAGAAGAGACGGAGCGCGCATTTCAATCGCGAGCCGCGCAGCAGCACCGGGCCATTACGAAAAACCTTCCAGCAACCGCCACCAACAACCAGTCGGTCGCGGAGACAATTCTGAATTGACTGCCCGGCATCGGCCTCCAGCCAGGTGTCCGCATGGAGCAGCAATACCACCTCGCCGGTCGCCCCGGCCGCGCCGACGCCCAATTGAAGTCCGCGCCCGCGCCCGGAGCAAACAACGCGGCAACCCGCCCGGGCGGCGATCGCGCGCGTCGCATCGCGGCTGCCGCCATCCGCCACAATGATCTCGCACACCTCCGGCACCAGGCGGGCGCGACGGACGGTTTCCTCCAGTTCCCCGGCCTCATTGAGGGTCGGGATGATCACGGATATCGTCGCCGGGTTGCGGACCGATGGGGCTTTGGTGATTTGCGCGGAAAACAATTTTTCACCATCCCACCAACACCAGCCACCCACCAGGACGGGCAGCAGATTAACGGGCAGAACCAGGAGCGATGCCGCCACGGCATCAGCGGGCGGCACCCCGTAGAGGGTAAGCAACGCCAGCGCAGCCCCTTCCCGCACCCCCAACCCGCTCACGGAAGGGATGGCATTCATCGCGGCGATCACCGGAAACGTCCACAGCATGCTCAGCCAGGGACAAGGCACCGTTACCACGGCGTTGAGGCAAAGCGCCAGCAGACCACACGAGGCGCCCTGAACCGCAAAGCCCAAAAGCAAACCCGGCAGCGCCAGCCGCGGCGAGGTCAGCAACTGTTTCAAGCCCTCTCCAAACGCCGTGAAAGTGCGCGCGAACGGTGATGCCGAGGCTGGCCGCCATCGGAGGATCGCCAGGAGAGCCAAGGCACCCGCCACCAGTCCTCCGAAGATCCCGAGGGGGGGAAGGTTCAGCCCAACCGTTGTTCCCGTTGAACCGAAGCCGCTGGCCGCCGCGAGTCCAAACGCCAGCGCACAAAACAGAACCAGGCCGCCCAACCCCAACAAGCGGTCCAGCGGCGCTGCGGCGACGACCGGTGGCAGCGGCTGCTCATACCAGCGCGCGTATAACGCGGATTTGGCGACATCACCCAGCGCCGGACCGAACAGGATGAAGCCCAAGGCGTGGCCAATAAAATAGACACGCAGGGAAGCGCCCACATGGACCGGGACGCCGGTCAGCCTGAGCATCAGGTGCCAACGCCAACCCGCCAAAAGACAAGCAAAACCGAAAAGGGTGCCGGCGGCGAAGAACCAGCCAGGACGCATTTGACGAAACACCGGAAGCAGCGCAGCGAGATCAATGCGCCGGAATACCAGCAAGAGCATGGGCACGGTGACCACCACCCCGAGCATGCGCTTCCAGGGAAGTCGATTTGTATCCGTCCACAACGCCATGGTGAAGCACTCTATAAAACAACGAAGGGAAAACCAGCGTGATTATAAAATGTGGGCGTTTCCCGTGAGGCGGATAAAATCGGGTCAATGCTGGAGCTCCTTACCCGAGGTCTAAAAATTTCACCGACCCAGAGACTGAATCCGCCGGATACCTGAGTTCAGGCGGCCGCCGGCGCGGGCGAACCCAGACCAGGATCCAGCTTGGGAGGTATCGACTTGGGTACTTCCGGCAGCGGAGTCGCGGCTTGGGCGCCGGTGGGCGGACCACTGGGCGGCGGCGGCGGCGGCGGGGTAAACGTGCCTGTGCGAATGATATCCGCGACCTGCACACCGTCGAGCGATTCGTATTCGAGGAGCGCGTTCGCGATCAATTCCAGCTTGTCGCGATTGTTGAAAATGATGTCCTTGGCCACCTGATAGCAGGTGTTGATGATGTGCTTCACCTCGGTATCAATCTCCTGCGCGGTAAATTCGCTGTAAGACTTGCGCCGCATCATTTCTCGGCCGATAAAAAACTCATCGTCGTCGCCGTATTGGATCATGCCGAGTTTTTCGCTCATGCCGTACTGGCAAACCATGGCGCGCGCCATATGCGTGGCCTGCTGAATATCGCCGCCCGCCCCCGTGGAGATGTCCCCGGAAACAATTTCCTCAGCAATGCGCCCCGCCATTGTCATGGAAATCACGTCGAGCATTTCCTTGCGTTTGTAATTGAGAATGTCCTCCTTGGGCAGCGACATGGTGGAGCCCAGCGCCGGACCGCGCGGAATGATGGTGACCTTGTGCAGCGGATGCGTGTGCGGCAAGATCACATTGACCAAAGCGTGGCCAGCCTCATGCCAGGCGGTCAGTTTCTTATTCTCGTCGGACATCGCCAGACTGCGACGTTCTCGGCCCCAGCGGACTTTGTCACGCGCTTCGTTGAGCTCAAACATGCCCACGTGCTTTTTGCCCGTGCGGGCGGCCAGCAACGCGGCTTCGTTCAACAAATTCGCTAACTCCGCGCCCGAATACCCAGGCGTGCCCCGGGCAATCACCGACAAATCAGCGATGGGATCGAGCTTCACGTTCTTCGCGTGGACCTTGAGGATCGCCTCGCGCCCCCGCACATCCGGCAGATTCACCGTGATGCGGCGGTCAAAACGACCGGGCCGTAACAGCGCCGGATCCAGCACGTCGGCGCGGTTCGTGGCGGCAATAATGATAATACCCTCGTGCGTGTCGAAACCGTCCATCTCGACGAGCAACGCGTTGAGCGTTTGTTCCCGCTCATCATTGCCGCCGCCCAGACCTACGCCCCGACTGCGACCCACGGCGTCGATCTCGTCAATAAACACGAGGCAGGGCGTGCTCTTGCGCGCCTGTTCGAACATGTCCCGCACCCGGCTCGCGCCGACGCCGACAAACATCTCAACGAAATCCGAGCCGCTG
>JAYTXL010000360.1:0-6679 GCA_043742955.1 Verrucomicrobiota bacterium
TCGTTACCGAAATACATGCGGCGCAGGCCGCGTCCCAGGGTTTGCTCAGGCAGGATGTTCGATTGGGCCACGTAGGCGCGCAACCCGCAAATGACGGTGACGTTACGAACGTCCCATCCCTCCTTGAGCATGAGCACGGAGACGATGGCTTTGTACGGCGAGGCCCAGGCATCGATCTCATTCGACTGTTTGCGAAGGATTTCGAGTTCCTCTTTGTTTTTCCCGCTGGCGGCCTCGGAGATTTCACCATTGTTCTTGGTGTGGATGACGAGGACCGCGCCCTGAAGTTCCGGGCAAATCTTGGGCAGGTATTCGCCGACCTCATCGCAGTTGCGCGTGTCGTCCACCATGACAAACAGGACGGCCTTTTTGCCGATCTGCTTGTGCTCCGCGTGGCTTTTGCGCCATTCCTCGATGCCGAGCTTGAGGTAGTCATCGTACTTTTCGGTGAAAATTGCGCTCTTCTTCTCCCGGAGCTTCGCGCGGCTGGCGGCGTCGGGCAGGACTGGGTGTTTGACGACGTTCTGGTGGATCGCCTCGACCAGCGGATAGTCGCTGACGGTCTGTACGAAAATCGCGCCGTTGTCATGGCGGGGCGTGGCCGTCACGTCCACCTGCAACGCCAGCCGTCGATCCTTCTGGAGCATTTTGTGGTGGATGTCCTGAATGGACTTGAACCACGCCATGCGTTCGTCGTGGATGTGGTGGGCTTCATCGTTGAAGATCGCCAGTTCGTCCACTTCGCGGATTATTTCGCCGAGGTCGGTCTTGCTGTCGGTGGTTTTACCGGATGGCTTTTTGCCGAAGGCGTCGGTCAGGAAGTAATCGCGGAGGTCATCATCCTCAAGGGAGGGGTCGCGCACATCACCGAGGAAAACACGATGAATGTTGGTGAGAAAGAGATTCCCGGTGTCGCGGACAATGCGGACATCATCCTGGATGTGGAGGGTGATCTGAAAATCGTCGCGCCAGTTGCGCCCCTCGTGGCCGTTGGGGGGCAGGATAGGGTCGTTGAAAAAGATTTTTAGACCGTCGAAATCCGTCCGCAGGCGGTCCAGGACGATGATATTGGGCGCGATGATGAGAAAGTTTCGAGCGAGTGTAGATTCAGCTTGGTAGAGCTTGTGGAAGAAACTCCAAGCGAGCAGGAGGGACAGGACTTTGGTTTTGCCCGCGCCAGTAGCCATCTTGAGGACGTAGCGCGGCCAATCCTCGGCGAACATACCCGAGGACACCGCGCCGGAGGCATCGAAACGCAGCAGGTCGAATTTGTCGCGCGCCCCTCTGACTTCGTGGAGCCAGATAACCGTCTCCACCGCTTCCCGCTGGGCGAAGTAGTAGCGAAACGTGGAGAGCGTGCCGTCGCCGTTCTCGGTCAGGTGCTCCGCCTCGAACCAGTGCCGGAGCAGCGCCACGGTAGTCCCAGATGCGCCGGCGTAGCCCTGGTTGCGCCAGGCGTGAACTTCATTGCGGACCTTGGCAACCAGCGGCGGCAGCAGCTTCTCGTAAGCCGTGCCGCGCATTTCCTCGGCCGCCGGAAACCAGCGGTGGTCGGGAACCAACGGCGCGTAGGGCGAGGTTGGGAATTGGGGATGCAGGCCCATGGAGTGGTGTGGTTACGGCGTGGTAGCGGAATTTGGCCAGATTTCCCGTTGCATTCTGTTAAAGATGCACTGGGCCTGAAAAATCTGAAAGCTGAAAAGGATGTTTTTCAGGGGCCGGGCATAAAAGGGAGAGATTTAACGCGTGGAGTGGGGCCAGGGTGGTGCGACCGGCGAGAAAGGATTTTGAGGCCAGTGCGGCAAAATGACACGCGGCTGCTGGGATCCCGCGTCGTGATACGACACGGTGGGTCAGGAGGCGGTCCAGACACCTTCGCGGTCCAGACGGGTTTCGATGACCTGGGTGTTGACTTCGAATAGTTCGCGTAGCTTTTCCGCGAAGCTGTGGCGCATAATTGGCCATGCCAACAATTCTTGGTGCGCTAGCTCGCTCATAAGAACTTTTGAAGTTGGAACCTCGAATCTTTCGCTTAGGACGCGTTGAACTTTGTGGTCAAAAAAGGCATCCCAGCAATTTGCGCCGGGCGAAATATCTTTGCGCTTCTTGCTCACGAGTGGGCGGTGCCTAGTCCCGGCAGTTTACCGACAGCGGTGGGCCTTCACACGGGCTTAGTTTTGAGTTGATTCGTGTTCACAGCTTCACTTTCAATTTTTCGGCGGTGGCAAGTTTGCGCTGGTTGGCGTCAAACGTCAGAAACTCCCGCGCGCCCAAGTGCAGGGCCGTCGCCACATGGAGCACGTCCAAGCTGCGATGCCCCCCGGCAATGGTGTGACGTTTGGAAAGGATTTCAGCCAGCCGGTGAACGTCCGGCCATTCCACCGCGCCCAGCACGAGCGCGCCGGTGTCCAAGTCGGTCTGCAAATCGGCCAGTGCGCGGTTGCAATCGGCTTGCGGGTAGCCTTTGCCTTTGTCCCGCGCATGAAGCCAGACTTGAAAGCGCACGCTCTGTCGAAATTCGTAAAGCAGCAGGCCAGAGACGTGCAACGCTTCCGGCATGGCTTTGAAATACGCCGTCGCCGCCGGGGAGTTATCCTGCCGCCGGTAAAGCGCGCAGAGAAACGACGTGTCAGGAAAGGCAATCATCCTTCCTGGCCTTCCCATTCCGCCGCGCGCATGGCCTCGACTTCCTTGGTGGAAAAAACGCGGTCGCCCCAAGTCTCTTTCAACCGCGCCATGATGTCGGGCTTGACGAGCTTGCGCGTCTTGACGGGCGCGGGCGGCACGAGGCGGGCGAACACTTTCCCGGCCTTGGTGATGTCCACTTCCTCGCCGTTCTCAATCCACGCGGCGACGCGGGGGAACTGGTTCCGCAAATCTCTGACGGTTGCTGTTTTCATCGTGATACAGACGTTGTATCACGTCGGTAAGGATGTCAACTGTGTTTGCCGGTGTATCACTGGCGGCAAACAGGAATCAGCGAAACGTCGGCAGTTTACCCACGGCGGCGGGCTTCACGTCACGCCTTGGCGAGTGACTTGGCGCAATAGCTGTTCAAGCTCTCGCCTTCGGCCAAGGCCTTCAAGGCCAGGCGGCGGTGCATGGCCGGTTCCACACGGAGAACAAACTTGCCGCTGTATTTGCGCCTGTCCGCTTCCGCGTCGGGCAGCGGCACGCCGTCTTGGTGGAGGATTTCAACCCATTCTTCCGCCGCTTCGCAGAGTTCCGCATACACCTTGGCTTCATCGCTGCCATGCACGCCGCCGCCAAAAAGCGTCGGACAGCGGCCCACGAAGCATTGGTCTTCGTCGCTCCACTCCACGAATTTCACGAAGCGCGCGGCCCGTTCTTTGATTTGCTTGCGAGTCATAGTCATTGCGCTTTCACGGTGTTCAAGGCGTGCCGCACGTCGCGTTCCTGATAGTGCTTAACATCGTCGCCCGCGCCGCCGCTAATCGTCACTCGCGGCCCTTTGGTGTCATGGTCTCCTTTCTGACCAAACATCGCAACAAAAGAGCGAAAGTCTGGTGCAACTGGTAATGCGGCGTCTGGCTCCATGCCAATACAAGAAATATAACCCACCCGATACCGGCTCCTGCGCTCGCCGCCAAAAGAGCCGCGATAGCAGCAGAGCGTCCCGATTGTTTATCGTTTGGTTGTTGTTCCATACTGTTCGTTCTTTCGATGTGTGGAGCCGCCCAGACCCAAGTTCATCGACGAGGGCCACAAGACGCGCTGCTTGCACCAGGGACGCACTGCCGATGTTAGCTGTTGAGAATTGTCGGCGTCTGTCATTCGGGCCAAAGGCCCTCTGCTCGCACCCACCGTTTCGTGCGCCAGTCGAAATACGGCGGTTTGGCGTGGTGGCGGATGATCGGGCCGTCTCACATCCGACGTTCCGATTTCGTGGCGGTCACAACAGGGATTGGCACCCAGAACCGCCATCCCGGCACTCGACGGCTCACATCTCGCATGCCGACTTGAACAAGGCGTCCCTGATAATGTCGCGTGCCGCGAACGTCGGCGATCATCAGCCGACCGCCGGGACGCAGCACCCGCACCGCTTCGTCAATCGCTTTCTCCCGGCCGGCACGTCGGGGAATATTATGAATCGCCACATTGGAGACGACGACATCGAAGCGGTCGTCTGGAAAAGGCAGTGCCGTCATGTCGGCCGTGTGCAGTTCGACGCGATCCGCCACCCCCTCAGCCACGGCGTTGCGGCGGGTGGCCTCGGCGGAATTGCCCGACTGATCGACGCTTCGCCACAGGTCTACGCCCACGGCCCGCCCGGTCGTCAAGTGTTGTGCGGCCAGGAGCAGCACCGCGCCCCGGCCACAACCCAAGTCGAGGATGCGCTCGTCACCAAGAAGCCCCAAGTCATCGAGCAGTTTGGCCCAAAGCCGGAATTTGCCTCGCAGCGTGGCGTGAAGGTAGAAACCAAGAATTGCCAGAATGAACAAGGCGGCCAGGAATTTAAGCGCGACCTCCTCGGCCAGGCTTTGATCTCGCGCGAGCCAGACCACGCCCATGCCACCCTTGCCCAATTGCCGGATCAACGTGAACCGTCCGCGCCCCACCAGCTGACCCGGCAGCAGCGTCAAGCCCCCCGCCGCGCTTCCGGGGGTTGACGGGGTTGGATCGGCGGGCGGGGGTTCCATGAAAACATGGAGGGTGGTTTCACTGCCGGCGTCGCTTCTTTTTGGCAGCGGAGGAAGACTCCGGCGCCAGCAGTTTTCCGTCCCGGTCCGTCTCGCGAAATTCCGCGGCATGGACGGTGAGGTCGCCCTCGCAGACGCCGATGCCGAAATAGGGAGGCTTCTTCTTTTCCGGCGGGAAAAAAGCCGGATCAAACTGGCCGCTGGGAATCTTGCCGGCCACCACGATCTGCTCCTTGCCGTCGTGGCTGATCCGCACGCGATCTTCCCGCACCTCGATGAGCAACTCGTGCAACTCACCCACCGGAAGCCAGGACTTCACCGAAAAATTGTTGGGCACAAGCGGCGGGACAAGACGGAAGCCCTGGCCGCCATCCATCCACAGATCACCCGCGGATCCATCGCGGACAAAAGTGACGGCGACGGCGAAGCCGGGCTTGTCGCGAGTGAGGCGAAGGCGAAAGTCGTAGTTTCGCGGTGGGTCCGCCACCGGGAACGCGAGTGTCTGGTGCATCCCCAGGCTGCCCGCCCCCGCCCCATTGCGCTGGGGACTGCGCAGCACGCCGTTCGCCATCGTCCACGGAGCCATGAGCGAATCGCGCTTCACGTCCACACGGGAGAGGAGATTCTGCCAGCCTTCCGCGGACGCAGGCGCCGCCGCCGTCGCTGGGGCGGTCGGCGCAATGACACAACGGAATCCGTTGAGACGAAAGCGAAGCCTGGAATCAGCGGGAAAACGGTAGGAAGACAGCATAAATTTGCGATCCCGATCCCCCCACAACGTCCACGTTCCACCGCGAAGAGGACGGCCGTTCGGCGACCCATCGAACTGATCATCACACACCTCCCACACGTTGCCACCGAGATCGTAAATTCCGAATGGGTTCGCGGTGAAACTGCCGGCGGGAGCGGTCTTTGGGTGACCATCCTCACCACCGTAATTGCCGACCCCGCGCGGCGGCGGCCACACCGTGCCCCAGGGAAACTGGTCGGTGATCTTCTCGCTTTTCGAGACGGGCAGTTTCGTCGCATCCTCCTGGCCACCGATGCCCACCGCACAGCTCCATTCGTGATCGCTGGACAGTCGGTACTTCTCATTGGTGCCGAGTTTCCCGGCTTTACGCTCACGCTCCGTAAGCCACGCGCAGAACGCCGTCCCGTCTTCCCAACTCACGTTCACCGCCGGCTCCGTGGGTTTTTGCTCGTAGTCCGTCTTCGGCCATTCACGCTTCGTCTCCTTGGCAAACACTTCGTAGTCCTGCACTCGTGTCTCCCAAATGCTGAAAAGCACGCGTTGCCCGCCTGTCGGCCCTCCGGTGATCGGCACCGGCACGAACTTCATTCCCAGCGAATTCACAAACGGGGCGTCCTTGGTGGCGGCGGAAGAAGGTGGCAGCGGAGGGGCTTGGGAACTGCGCTGCGCGCCTTGCTCCGGCGGACTCGAGGCCGTGGCCGTTGGACTGGAGGACTTGGATTTTTTGGTGGGGTCCTGACCCTCCTTGGCATTGCGCGGCATCAGCGTGCCGACAACCACCGCCAGCACCGTAAAACCCGCCGCGATGGCACCAGCTAGTTCAAGCCGCGCCCTGGTCCTTGAACTGATTTTCGGCTTGGACACCTCGGGTGCCGCCACCGCCCCGGGTTCCGGTTCGGGTTGGGCGAACGCCGACTGCGCCATCGACGGGCCGCTTTGCAGCCCGATCCACTCTGCCACCGCGCCCGCACTCGCCGGCCGTTGCGCCGGATCTTTACTCAAACACGCCATCACCATGGCCGCCACGTCGGCGGGTATTTCGTTGCTGAGTTCCAATTCCGCCAAGCGCTCCGCCAGCGGCTGGGGCGCGAGGTTCTGCACCTGATGCACAATGTCCCCGCTATAAAACGGCGCTTTGCTCGTCAGCAGTTCATACATCGTCGCTCCGAGCGCATAAATGTCGTCCGCTGGTTTCGGTCGCTGCCCGTTCATCTGTTCGGGACTCATGTACGACAGCGTCCCGCTCGTCGAATGCTTCTGCGATACC
>JAYTXL010000361.1:0-10137 GCA_043742955.1 Verrucomicrobiota bacterium
TATGCCAACAACCCGGACGACATCCCGGCCTTCGAGAAACAGATGCGCCGCAAGACGCACTACGTCATCCAGCCGCCGCATCTCTGGAACAGCATCGCCAACCTGGCCCGCACCCAGAATGCCGAGTTGCTCAACACCTTGCAGGCGGGTTTCAAATACATCGAAACCGAATCCTTCGAGAGCACCTTCCAAGGGTTGTTCTCCGAGATCAACCTCGGCTCGGACAAACTCGGCCGGACCTACGCCGACCGGAACGCCAAGCTCTGCACGATCATCCAGAAGATCGCCGAGGGATTGGCCGAGTTCACCGACGAACACATCGCCAAGATCATCGAGACCTACAAAACCCGGCAACCGGAAGACCGCTACGCCCGCCGCGTGGAAATGGCGGAGATTGAAAAGAACGACTTCAACCTGAACATCTCCCGCTACATCAGCACCGCGACCGCTGAGGCCGAGATCGATCTCGCTGCGACGCACAACAAGCTGGTCGAGGTTGAAAAGACGATTTTAAGCGCGATGGAGAAACACAATCAGTTTCTCAAAGAGCTTGGGCTGCCCCCGCTTACCAGCACGCAAAACAGAAGAGCATAGGCGTGGCTAAAATGAATCAGAGTCGCCCATATCTTTGCGCTCCCGGCTTGAACGGACATGACTTTCACAAGGAATTCTTGGAACGCAGGAGGGTTCAAACTATTCAACTTCCGCCCCGGCTCCCGGCATGACGCTGGGTGATCCTCTGAATTATTAACTGCGACATGCGCTTTGTGTTGTCCACGCTTTTGCTGGCTCTGCTGGGGACGGGTTGCGTCCGCTCCAAAGCCGGGCCGTCTGTTCCCGTGGCCGCGCCCGCCCAAACCAAGGTCGTCAAACCGGACCAACCGGCCAAAGCCGTAAAAATCAAATCAACGCTGCCGCAGAAACCAACCGTCACCGCGATGAACACGCTGGCGGGCAAGGTGGTCCTGGTCAACGACGCCCTGCGGTTTGTCGTGGTCGATTTTTCGGTGGGCCGCAAACCCGTGCCCGGGCAACGCCTGGGGGTCTATCGCAAGGAACAAAAGATCGGTGAAGTCAAAATCTCCGGACAGGCGCGCGATGTGAATTTAGCGGCCGACCTTGTTGCCGGTGAAATAAAGCTGGGGGATGATGTGCGCGAGGACTAGCCGGATTTTCAGTCCCCGAATTTCGCCTTCCGCACCGCGGGCTTCTTGTGGTGCGGCGAGGAAAGATTGAAGTAAATGCCGCACAACGGGGTATCATTGTCGGTCTGGCTCAGGATGACGGTGACCTGCTTGTCGAGGGCGATTCCGTGTCGCAATCCCGGTCCCCGGGAGAGGTAGGCTTTGATGGCTTTCTCCATGAGCGAATGGAGCGAGGTCGCGCAATCCTCGGGCGTCTTGTCGAGGCAGACGACAAATTTATCGAACGCCCGCAGCGCTTCGCCGATCTCCATCTTAAAAGTGTCAACGGTCACACTCACGACTTAAAAGCTTTCCGGGGAAAGTTCAAAGTTCAAAGTTTAGAAAACATCCGCGCGGAGAAGTCTCAGGTGTCTTCCTCCGGCGCGAATGATCTGGCGACCGCGCGTGATCCAAACAGTGCCGTGCCGATCCGCACCAGCGTCGAGCCTTCCTCGATGGCCACTCCAAAATCCCCGCTCATGCCCATGCTCAAACTCGGCAGCGGTGCGCCCAGGATTTGTTCGCACGCGGTTTTCAGCTCGCGCAACCGGCGGAATGCGGGCCGCGCCTTTTCCGGATCCGGCGACCACGGCGCAATGGTCATCAGCCCGTGAAGCTCCAGCTTGGGCAGTGCGTTTACCTGCTCCAATTCGGCCAGCAGGGCTTCCGGGCGATAGCCGAACTTGCTGGCTTCGCCGGCGACATTCACCTCCAGCAGCACTGGCATGCTCTTCGCCGCCTTGGTGGCCCATTTGTTGATTTCCTCGGCGAGCGCCAGGGAATCCACGCTTTGAATCAGCTGGAAAAAATGGACCGCATCGCGGCATTTGTTGGATTGCAAATGGCCGATCATCTGCCAGCGCAGCCGGCCGGGGCACTCCGGGATTTTGGCCTTCGCCTCCTGCACCTTGCTTTCACCAAAATAATCCAAGCCCAGGTCCGCCGCCGCGCGCACGGTCGCCGGCGGTTGGCCTTTGCTGACTGCCAGCAGGGTGACCGACGCAGGATCGCGGCCGGCGCGGGCGCAGGCGGCGTTGATGCGTTGTTGGATCGAATCCCGATTGGCGGCCAAATCCATGGCGCGAGATTACCGCGAGCACGCACCGCTGAGTAGCGAAATTGTAATGGCGACGCCACAAAATCAGCGTGACTCCGCCGCCGGCTCCCCGCACCCTGACGGGCATGAACTACTGGCTGGTCAAATCCGAACCCGAGGCTTATTCGTGGACCCGGTTGGTCGCCGACGGTCAGGCCGCCTGGACGGGGGTTCGCAGCTACCCCGCCCGCCTTCATCTGCGGGGCATGCGGCTGGGTGACCGGGTTCTCTATTACCACAGTGTCACCGAGAAACAGATCGTTGGCCTCGCGCGCGTGACCCGGGAAGCGTATCCCGACCCGACCGCCCCGGAGGACGATTGGTCGGCGGTCGATCTGGTGCCGGTCAAGGCATTGAGCCGGCCCGTGGCGCTCGCCCTGATCAAGGGAGATGCCGGGTTGAAGGACATTCTGCTCGTGCGCCAGTCCCGGCTCTCGGTAACGCCGTTGACGGGGCCGCAATTCCAACGCCTGCTGGTGCTGGCGGAGACAAAGGTTTAACCCGCATTCCAAAACTGATTTTAGCCGGAGGAAACTGAGGAAACAGCGCCTGGGACCTATATCGATGGATGTGTGGAAAAAATGTTTCGCGCCGCCTTCGGTCCCCTCTGCTTCCCCCTCGGTTGGCTCCGTTACCGCCTGTTCATGAAGTCCCGGGTCTGGGTCCAGCCAACCCACATCCGGCAGCAGGAGTGGCCACAAAAAGCCCCAGCAGCACAAAATCCAGGCCCTGCTCAGGACGGATCCCGCTGTCCGCCGGCACCCGTCGGGGGAGTTATTTTCACCCCTGCCCGCTGCGCTTTGCCTCAATCTTTACGCGTCGTTTGCGCCTCTTTGTGGCTGATTTAATTGCCGGTTTAGGGTGAAAGCTTTTGCAATTTCGTCCCGCCTATTTCAAGCTCTCGGACATGACGCAACCGCTCGCGCTCATCTTTTACGAAAAATTGCTGCCCGGGAGCCAATTGGCGAACCGGTTGCGTGATTTGGGCTATCGGGTGCAAGTCGTGACGGAGACCGCTTCCCTGGTGCTGCTGGCGGAACAGGAGAAACCCTTGCTGGTGCTGGCGGATTTGGGGTCCGACCAGACCGACGTCTGCGCCGTGATCACCGAATTAAAAAACCATCCCGCCACCTCGCACCTGCCGGTCCTGGCCTTTGCCGAACAGAAACGTGCGGAACTGCAGACACGGGCGCACGCGGCCGGCGCGACGCTGGTGGCGAGCGATGAGCTGATCCTGACGCAGCTGCCCCGCCTCCTCGAAAAGGTGCTTGAAGTTGAATAATTCCCGGCGTCCATTCGTTTCGTTATTATGACCCTTCCCGTTGTCAAATTGAACCAGGGCATCCACGTGATGCACCTTTTCTATCGGGTGGACCGTGCGCGCTGGGCGGCGTTGTCCGCCGAGCAATCGTCGTCCGCCTGCCGCCAGTTGGAGGCGTTGTGCGCGGCCAACGCCGCGGTCTCCCATCCGCGCCTGGCCACCTTCGCCAATATCAGTGGCAAGGCGGATCTGGCTTTTATGCTTTATGCAGCGGAACTGGGTGCGCTCGCCCAGATGCACCGCGATGTGGAAGCCTGTTTTCCGCCGGGAACGCTTGTGCTCGAGTTCAGTTATCTCAGCGTCACCGAGCTGTCGGAATACACGACCAGCGACGAGGAAAACCAGCAGATGCTCATTCAGCAGGAAAAGCTGGAGCCGGGCAGTGAAGCATTCGAACAGCGGCTGACCGCGCTGCGCAAGCGCATGGCCGATTACGAGCATTACCGCCTTTATCCCGAGTTGCCCGATTGGGAAATCATGGGTTTCTATCCGATGAGCAAGCGCCGGCAGCTCGCCGACAACTGGTATGTGCAGGATTTTGCCATGCGCAAGCAGCTCATGGGGGGGCATGCCCGGGTGGGGCGCAAGTTTTCCGGCCGCATCTCGCAGCTCATTACCGGCTCCACGGGCCTTGACGATTGGGAATGGGGTGTGACGCTGATGGCGCATCAGGCCGATGCGATCAAGGAGATCGTCTATGAAATGCGCTTTGACGAAGTGACCTCGCGCTTTGGCGAGTTCGGCCCGTTTTTCATCAACCTCCGCCTCGCGCCGGCCGTGCTCTGGGAACATCTGCGTTTGTGATCTGGCCGGCTGGATCGGGATAGCAATTGGTCTGCCATGACGATTTCCGATAATCCGGAGGGGCGAGCTCCGCGAGTCCCGCTCTCCCAGGTTTCGGTCAGGGCTTGCCCCGCCGATTTGGGGCCGAACCGTGTGCACGTCTTCGCGCTGCGCGCGTAAAAGCACGTGGGCGAGCCTTGCTCTTTGCTAGAGCAGGCCGATCGCTTTGAATTCGACAAGCGTTTGCTCAGGGGTCTGGTGCAAAATTGTTCGCCACTGCCGCGCTTGGCCGGCGGCGATGTTTTCCAGGCGATCATCGAGATAGATCAATTGCGTGCCCCGCCGGGCGGTGCGGGCTTCGACGACCTCGTACAATTTTGTGTCCGGTTTCATGGCCCCGTGCTCGTAGGACAGGATGTGATCCTCGAACTGGTTAAAGAAGGGAAACTGCCGGCGAATGTGGTCGATGGCCAGCTCGTTGGTGTTCGAGAAAATGTAGGTGGGAACTTGCCGGGCGCGCAGTTGGGCATGCAATGCGATCATCGGCTCGATGGGCGTGAAAATTTCGCCAAAGATGGTCCGGAACTCCGGCTCCTCGCCGCGGAAGCCGGCGGCGGCTTTCACGGCCTCATAAAACTCCCGCGTGCTGAGCAGCCCGGTTTCGTAGCGATAGAGCAGGGGCGATTGGTCGATGAGCTCATGCAGCGCCGACCTGGAAAGCTCACAGCGCGCGACCATTTTGCGCACGGCGATCTCGTAATCGAAATCGAGCAGCACCTTCCCCAGATCAAAAACAATCGCGGTGGGTGGATTCATGGGCAGCGGTGCGGGCGCACTCACGCGCCGGGGTTCGTCTCCATTAAACTCAGGCGATCACCGGGCGGACGACGTCGCCCGCCACGTCCGTGAGCCGGAAATTTCGGCCGTTGAAGCGGTAGGTTAGTTTTTCGTGGTCCATGCCCAGCAGGTGGAGAATGGTCGCATGGAGATCATTGACGCTGACTTTGTCCACGGCGGCCTTGTGACCTATTTCATCCGTTTCGCCATGATGCGTGCCGGCTTTGACGCCGCCACCGGCGAGCCAGGTGGTGAAGGCGTGCGGGTTGTGGTCGCGGCCGGTGCCGCCTTTTTGCACAATGGGCAGCCGGCCAAATTCACCGTTCCAGACAATCAAGGTCGAATCCAACAGGCCGCGCTGTTTCAAATCGGTCAGCAGGGCGGCGATGGGGATATCGGTTTCCCCGGCGAATCCGCTGTGGTTCTTGGCGATGTCCGAGTGGCCGTCCCAGCTCCGCTCATTTTCCATGCCCCCGCTGTAGATCTGGACAAAGCGGACTCCGCGCTCGACGAGTCGTCGGGCCATCAGCACCTGTTTGGCGAAGTGCGTGCATTTGGGATTGTCGAGCCCGTAGAGTTTTTGAATCGCGGCCGGTTCCTGGGTGACATCCAGGGCTTCCGGGGCGGCCATTTGCATGCGGTAGGCCAGTTCAAAGCTTTCGATGCGGGCCGCGAGTTCCTTTTCCTGCGGGTTTTGCTTTTGATGGCGCTGGTTGAGCCGGCCGATCAAGTCGAGTTGCGCGCGCTGCTGCGGGTCGCTCATCTCGGTGGTGCGCATCAGGTTGTTGATTGGCGCCCCCTGCGGGTTGAGCGGCGTGGCCTGGTAAACGCCAGGCAAGAAGCCCGCGCCCCAATTTTGCGCGTGCCCCTTCGGCAGCCCGCGCCCCAACGTGTCGTACATGACCACGAAGCCCGGCAAATTCTGGTTCACCGAGCCGAGCCCGTAGGTGACCCAGGCACCCAGGCAGGGAAAACCCATGCGGCTGAAGCCGGTGTTGATCTCGAAAAGAGCCGGCGAATGGTTGTTAGTATTGGTAAAACACGAATGGATGAATGCCATTTCATCCACATGGCTGGCCAGGTTGGGAAAAATCTCTGAAACCCACGAGCCCGACTGACCGTGCTGCGCGAATTTGAACGGCGACTTCATCAACGGCCCTACTTGTCCGGTGAAGAATCCGGTGTTTTTATCGAAGCCCTCGAGCTCCTTCCCATCGCGCTTTGCGAGTTCCGGTTTGTAATCCCAGGTGTCCACCTGACTGGGCCCGCCGTTCATGAAAAGCCAGATCACGGACTTGGCTTTGGCCGGAAAGTGACTGGGCCGCGGGGCGAGCGGATTGAGGTTTGGGTTGCCGGGGTTCGCCGGGGGCAGGGGAGCGGATAAACCTTGATCTTGCAACAAGCCCGCGAGGGCCAGCATCCCCATGCCGGAACCGGTTCGGCGCAGAAAGTCCCGGCGGGAATGAAACGTCGCATGAGGTGCGGCGATCAAATGGGGCGGGCGATTCATGATGTCGGTCGGTTTATTTGGCGGAAAATTTGTGGGTCGTGGTGGACTTGAGGGTTTGGCCCGGTTTCAGAATCGACGACGGAAAAGCCGGGTGGTTCACCGAGTCGGGGAAGCGCTGGGTTTCGAGGCAGAAGGCGTGATGCTGGTCATAAGTCACGCCGCCCAGCCCTTTAAGCGAGCCATCGAGGAAGTTGCCGGTGTAAAGCTGGATGCCCGGCTCGGTGGTCCAGACTTCCATGACCCGGCCCGACTTGGGATCGTGCACCCGGGCGGCCAGGGCGAGGGAGTTGCCGCCACTGTTGAGGACGAAATTGTGGTCATAGCCCGTTGGTTTGGCCGTGAGCTGACTGAAGCGGGAACCAATGGTCGCCGGCTTTGTGAAATCCACGGGCGTGCCCTTGACGGCCGCGAGTTCACCGGTCGGAATCAAAGTTTCGTCGGTGGGGGTATAGCGATCAGCCGCCAGCATGAGTTCGTGGCTGAGAATGCTGCCGGAACCCGCCAGGTTAAAGTAGCTGTGGTTCGTCAGGTTGACCGGCGTGGCTTTGTCGGTCGTGGCCGTGTAGTCGATCCTGAGTTCATTTTGTTCCGTGAGCGTGTAGACGACCGTGACGGAGAGATTGCCGGGGTAACCCTCCTCGCCGTCCCGGCTCAGGTAGGTGAACTTGAGCGCGATCCCTTCCGTCAGGGGCAGGGTTTCGGCCTGCCAGACCTGCTTGTCAAAGCCCTTCACCCCCCCATGGAGCGAGTTTGGACCGTTGTTGACCGCCAGATTGTATTCTTTGCCTTCCAGGGTGAATTTGCCTTTGGCGATGCGGTTGGCGACGCGGCCCACCGTGGCACCGAAAAAGGGATGCCCTTTCAGGTAGGCCTCGAGGTTGTCGAAACCCAGCACGACGTTGCCCAGCTTGCCGTTTCGATCGGGCACGTGCAGTTCGGTGAGCAGGGCGCCATAGGTCGTGATTTTGGCGACCATCCCTTTGCCATTGGTGAGCGTGTACAGGTCGACCGCGCTGCCGTCGGGCGTTTTTCCAAAGGCTGTTTTCTTAATTTTCGCAGGCATGGTCGGGCTCCTTTTTTTACCGTCTGCTGGCTGGGCGGCACCGGTCGCGGCGGTCAGCGAGATCGTGAGCGCGAGGCCGGTCAGCGCCAGCCAGTGCCTGGTTTTTTTCATCGATGTATTCATGGCGTGATTTCATTCGTTGCAGGTTGTTGTCGGAGGGAAGGTGGTATCCCATTTTGGGGAGGATTAATCGATATAAATAAATTCGTTCAGGCCGAACAACGCCTGGCAAAAATCAGTGAGTGCCAGTTCGGCGGCTTCCGGTTTGCCACCCGCCCGGTAAACGGCTTCCTGCTGGGCCACAAACTCGAGGCCCTGCACGACTTCTTCCTTGAGGGCTGGACGTCCCAATGCCAGGCGATAAGCCTGCGGGATCGCGGCCTCCGGGCGGGAGCCGTTTTTCCCCAGCCGCTTGGCGAACGCCTTGGCAGCGAGCCGGACCTGGGGGTTGTTGATCATCAGCAAGGCCTGGGGGGCGACCGTGGTGGTGGCCCGCTGCCCGGTGCTTTGGTTTGGCTCCGGGACATCGAACAGCGTCAGGAGCGGAATGAGCTGGCTCCGTTTGATGGTGAAGTAAATGCTGCGGCGACGCTGCCCTTCATCGAGGGTGCCAGGGCCGAACAATTTGGGCTCCAGCGTGCCGCTGACGGCGAGGACGGAGTCGCGGATAATTTCGGCTTCGAGACGGTGGGGGGGGCGGCGCCAGTAGAGTTTGTTATCCGGATCCGCCTTGGCGTTGCCGGCTTTGAATTCCGTGCCCTGCATATACACGGCACTTGTCATGATCAATTTATGGATGGGCTTCAGCCGCCAGCCGTGCTGGATCAATTGATTGGCGAGCCAGTCCAGCAATTCCGGGTGCGAGGGGCGTTCGCCTTGCGAGCCGAAATCGCTCGGGGTGCCGACGATCCCGCGCCCCAGATGATGTTGCCACAGCCGATTGACGATGACGCGGGCGAGGAGATTGCCCGCGCCCTGATCGGTATCGGTGATCCAATTCGCGAGACTGGCGCGGCGGTATGAGGTGCGCCAGCCGTTGGGCGGTGGAAGCTGCCAGTGTTTCTCCTGCTCCGGTGTCCGCATGAGCGCTTGCAGAAAACCCGGGGCAGCCGGTTCCTGTTTTTGATTCAAATCACCGCGCTTCAGGTGAAACGTTTTCTCATAAAAATCCGGACCTTGCGTGTGAAACCGGATGGCCGGCAGACCCTCGGTGGAAACCAGGACTTTCGTTAATTCCGGCTGGGGCTTCTTTTTTAAATGGTCCTGCGCGGTCTGATTGAGCTTTTGCCATTCGGCATCGGTGCCGCGGTACCATTTCAGCAGCGCCGCGTGCTGCGCCGCCGTCCGCTGGCCCGCCGGCACTTTCCAAGCCCGGTCCAGATCGACCAGCACATCATGCGAGCCGGGTTCGCCGTCCAGGCTGGCGGGGAGGGGCGCGGTGGAAATGGACAGCCGCGGCCGGCCGATGTTGTGGCCGTTATTGCCGTCGAATTTTAATACGAAAGTCAGCACGGTGCCGCCCTCAAAGCCGACGGGTTGGGCGAACTCAAACACGGCCGCGTGATTCTTGCCGAACTGCGGATCAATGGCCCAGCCGGACTTGGGGTTGGTGTCAATGGCGGCGGCGATCGGCAGGCTGATCTGTTCAAACGTGGCTTTGGGATTGATCAATTTGACCTCGACCGCCGGGCCTTTTCCGTCCGCCGGCATCGCGGTCACGCGGAAATCGGTGAGGTCGAAATTCCCGTTGCCGGCGCGGCCGGGTCCGCCTTGGACCAGGGACGGATGCGCCAACGCCTCCAGTTTAACGGCGGAAATTTGCCTCAAGCTGGTGCGCGTGACAAACGTGTAGCCATCAAAATCCGGATTGGTTCCGCTGGCCAGCAGCGAGCCGTCACTTTGCCGGATGAAGGTGGCGCCCCCCTGGGATTTCGCAGTTTCCCAATCCAGCGCGAGCCATCTTGGTGGCGGTGGCGGTGTGCCGGTTTGCTGCCATTGCTCCCAGCGACGCGGCAGCTGTTCTTTTTCAAACTGGGCGAGGGCGGCCGTGAGCGGGAGGTGTTCCTGTTCAAAGGCCGCGAGTCGCTCGCGATACTGTTGGGGCTGCAAATCCAGGTCCAGATCACTCCGCACGGTCGTGGTGAAAGTGGAGATCAGCCGGTAATAATCCTTGGTCGGGATGGGGTCAAATTTGTGATCATGACAGCGTGCACAGCCGACGGTGAGGCCGAGCAGGGAGGTGCCGATGGTGGCGGCGATGTCGTCCAGTTCGTCGTAGCGTTCCTTCTCCGCTTGATTCGCGGTGATTTGGGTGGCGTGAACGCCGGCGGCCAGGTAGCCCGT
>JAYTXL010000362.1:0-15168 GCA_043742955.1 Verrucomicrobiota bacterium
GTCGAGCACCAGTTCCGCAATGCGCACGGCCGCGTCGGGCTGGCTCACTTTGGTCAGGTTCGCGCGCCACTCCTGCCATTGGCGTCCTCCCTTCCGAAACGCCTCCTGCACGGCCTCAGCCACCGCCCGATTTCCTTCCGCCACCGTGCCTAGGCCCAGCTGGCGGATGAGCCGCGCGTTTCCCTCTTCCTGTCCCGGGATAACCTGGTTGACAATCATCGGGCAGCGGGCGGCGATCGCCTCCTGCACCAGCGCCCCACCCGCTTTGCCAATCAGCAGATGATGGCTCCGGAGCAACTTCGGCATCTGATTGGTCCACCCGAAAATGTTCACGCGGGCGGCGGCGGGTTGCGTGCGCTCCAGTAATTCCTGTTTCAGCTCCGCATCGCGCCCCACCGTGATGGTCAGGTGGGTGTCCGGGATTTCCAGCAGCCGGTCAATGGCTTTCCCCGCCTGCTTCCGTCCGTGGTTGATCACATAGAGGATTTTGCGCGGCTCCCCTGGGCCGGGGGCGGTGAGTGAAACCACCGGTGCCTCCATGAACTGGGGGCTGACGGGAAAGCCCAGCGGCTTGATCTGCGCCTCCGCCACGCCGCCGGCGCGCAGCACCACGGCCGTAGGCTGGTTGGGGACGCAATACAAATCGCTCGGCGCGCGAAACCAGGTCGAGTTCACCGTGATGGAATCCGTGACGATGGTAATGAACCGGAAGGGCCGCTCGGCGTGATCGCGATACAACTCCCGCAACACATGCGCATACACTGGATAGGTGGACACGACGCAGTCCGGTTGCGCCTCGTGCAGCACGTCGCCCAGGGCGTTGCGCAGCCGCGTGAACCCGCCGAGCCGGTTGTCCACGAAGGCGGAATTGTCCAGCAGCGAATAGATGCCACCCCACACCTTCGGGGCATATTGGACCAGGCTGAGGTAGCTTTTCTTGGCCAGCGTGTTGAACGAACCGTAGCTGCTTTCAAAGAGATCCAGCAGCTCGACCTTGACTTCATCGCTGCGCAGTTCCAGCGCTTCGCGCACGCTGCGGGCGGCGGCATTGTGCCCCTCCCCAAAACCGGCGGTAAGAATGAGTACTTTTTTCATGGGCGGTTTCTTTTCACCGTACCCGGCCCAGGTTACGAACGCGTTGCCGCGCGGTTACTTTTGCATCAAATGTGGGCGGCGACCGGCTTGGACCGCTGCAGCACCCGGTGGACGCTCTGGATCAGTTCACGCGGACTGAAGGGTTTGGTCATGTAATCATCGGCTCCTATTTCCAAACCTAGCTGGCGCGACTCCTCGCTGGTCCAGGCGGTGAGCATGATGATGGGAATCACGGCCGTGGCCGTCTGGCGGCGCAGCATTTCACAAACGGCGAACCCGTCGAGTTCGGGCAACATCAGGTCCAACAAAATGAGGTCCGGCAGTGCGGTCCGGGCTTGCTCCACGGCCTCCCAGCCGGTGGCGGCGGTGAGAACCTCGAATCCTTCGTGCTGGAGATTGAATGTCACCAACTCCACCAGATCCGGCTCGTCCTCCACGACCAGTATTTTTGTCATAGACCCTACCGGTAACACGGCGGCGACCAACTCACAACGACGGCCAGGTTAAGGTGAGGTTACAATCTGCCGCCCGCCCGCGAACCCCTTGGCAGCAGGTTGGGTACGCGACGCGTTGGACGCGTTCATGAGGCTTGATTAGATTTGATTCAGTCAGGTTCCCTGGCCTGACCACCAGATCAGGAGACCGAGTAAAACCGAAAAGTGGTTGACCCGCCAAAGATTGATCCTAGACCGGCATTACGGAATGGGGATCTGAGCCGATTCGAAACGGAGAGGCGCCTTCCGGCTCGCTTCGATTACCCCCGGCTGCTGGTCTTCTCCGCAGTGGGAAAATCGGCGGGAACTTTTTGCGTGACCTTGCCGGTGGCGGCCCATTCCGCGCCGCGCTGGAGCGCCGTGGCCGCGCCGACACATTTTAACGCCTCCACGCTGTGGCCGAGGGTGGTGTGCAACACGCGGCCTTTGCCGTAGGGGATCACCATGAGCATCGGCTCGTCCTCGCCGGAGCCATTGGATTCTTTTGAGGAGAAAGCCGTGGCGAGCACGGTCACATTTTCGGCCGGGCCACGCAGGCGGTCATAAAGCTCGTCTTTCACGTGCAGCCATTTTTCGGGCAGCCCCTTGGTGATGGGATGGTTCGGCTCGCGGGTGACCACGAGGAAATCATGCTGCGCGCCATGGCTGCCGCCGCGGCCAGGCGAGTTGTCCTTCACGATCTTGCCGTCGCGCACGCGCAGGTAGGGGCCGGATTTTTCGCTGCGTCCGCCCCAGCCACCCACGGCGATCATCTGGTTGTATTCCGGCCATTCGGGAAAGGCATTGTCCGCCGCATGCACGCTGACGAAGCCGCCGCCGCCTTTCACGTAGGCGACCAGCGCCTGTTTCGTTTCCTCGCTCCACGGCTCGCCGTTGTAATTGGAGACGATCACTTTGTAGTCCGAGAATTTCGGTTTGAAACTGCTCAGGTCGCCGCCCTTGGCCGGGGAGGTGGCGACGTCCACGGTGAATCGGCCGGAGTCTTCGAGGATTTTCTTGAGGACGGGTGTGGTGCTTTTCCAATCGTGATTGTTCTGGCCGTCGAGGATGAGCGCTTGGAGGGACGCGGCGTGGGCGGTGACCGCCAGCAGGAACGTGACGCACACGGGAGGGAGGGCAAATAAAAGTTTCATAATATGGTGGGGCGATTAAGCCATGGCTGAATCCGGATTGCCACAGATTTTGCATGGAGAAGGTGTTCGCGCGCCGCGCGGTCCAACTCACTTCTTCTTATCACCCTTCGGCTGCGCGGGGCGGATGAGGAAGTGGATTTTCACGGGCTTCGCCAGCTGGCGCTGGTAGGTTTCGATCTGCTCGTTCAACGCCTTCGCGCCGCCTTGGAGCCGCTGCAACTCCGGGTGTTCCTTCATGAACAGGCCTTCCTGCACCGGCGTGTACGCGATCTCGTAGCGCGCGTCCGTGACCATCTTGAGTGTGGCCGCAGCGGCGTCCCAGGGACCGCCCGGTTCCCAGGCGTCCGCAGTGTGCGAGCAAAGGTTCACGCCCCGGACCAGCGCGGCGGCGTCGAACACACCCAGCGCACGGCCCCCGGCGAGCACGTCATACTTGCCCGGCGCGATATTCGTCACCGTTAGCAGATACCGGCCCAACTCGGAATGGAAGGGCACGAAGCGAAAATTCAAGGCGCCGAACGTACCGAAGTTGATGGGCCAGCCTTCGTCGAGGCGGTCGAACTCCAACGTGCTCTCCGCGATACGCACGTTCGTGACCGCGCAGCCGGTGGCGGAGAGGAGTTTGCCACCCCGCGCGTCCACGCTCGCGGCGGACACGTCGGCGGGCGCACCGATGCTTTTAAGGATGGTGAAGGCCAGCGCCTGCTGGCCAAGTTCGTTGAGATGAACGCCGTCGGCAGCGTGCAAGGTCTCGCGGCCGAGGCCGTCCTTGAGCGTGCTGTTGAAGGCGAGGACGCGGCGCTGGATTTCCCGCATGCCGCGTTGCACGTCCACGGTGCCCGCGCCGAGCGAGCGAGCGAGGGCGAGGCCCTCGTCACACATTTTCTGGAAAAATCCTTCCTCCGCCTTGGCCGGGTCAAGCGAGCCGATGGCGGCGGAACAGATGAACACGCGGACCTTGCGCGCCTGGCAACGCTCGACGATGCCGCGGAGGGAGTCGAGGTAGGTCTGCTTGTGGGCGTCATCGGCAGACACGCCCCAGCCGATGTCGTTGAAACCGAACGCAACGAACAGCACCGTCGCGCCGTGGTCGAACACGTCGCGATCGAGGCGCGCAAGTCCGCCGGCCATCGTGTCGCCGCCCTTGCCGGCATTGATAAAACGCACCTGACGCTGCGGAAATCGCAGGAGCGTGTAGTTCTCGATGACGCGATCGTAGCGGCGCGCCGCCGTGATGCTGTCGCCGAGAAAGACCACCGTGTCGCCATCGCGCAGAGCGTAGTCGGCGGCCGGGACTCCATTGACCGCACTGAACGAGGTCAAGGTGGCGGCCAGGAGAAAACGCAGGGCATTCATTGAGATGAGGTGCGCAGCATCGCAAACCGGACAACCGATGGAAAGGCGTATCTCAAATCCCACTGAACGCAACCATCCAACGTCGGACAGTTACGGGAGCGCGGCGTGACCGGGCGCTTCGACGAGGGATTCCAGGCATTGCTGCGCGAGCCAGTGACGCGAAATCAAGTTTGGGGAAGCATTGATCGCCCGATACTTTCCCGAACGCCGCGACCAACTCGCGGCCATGGTGAGCGACCGGGCACGACCCAGTTCACCCGGCTCAACGCCCAAAAACATGTTCATTTTTTGATCCCGGTTGGGTATCTTCCCTCCATGCGTCATCTCCTCTCCCTGCTATTGCTCGTTGTCAGCGCACGCGCGGAACTCAAGACGGACATCGAATACGCCCGACCCGGCGGCGTGAGCCTGACCCTCGATGCCTTTGTGCCGGAGGGCAAGGGGCCGTTTGCCGCGTGCATCCTGGTCCACGGCGGCGGATTCACGGGGGGCGACAAGACGAGCTTTATCAAGCCATTATTTGAGCCGTTAAGCAAAGCCGGCTTCGCCTGGTTCACGATCAATTACCGGCTCGCGCCGACGAATCGGTTCCCGGCGTGCGTCCAGGACACCGAGTCCGCCATCCGCTGGGTGAAGGCCCACGCCAGGGAATACAAGGTGGACCCTCGGCGCATCGCGATCATCGGCGAATCAGCGGGTGGCCACATCGTTTCCCTTGTCGGAGTGCGTGGCGATGGTGCGACGCGCGTGGCGGCGGTCGTGCCGTTTTACGCGCCCCATGATCTGGAATTCCAGGTAAAAGAGCGGAAGGCGGCGGGGAAATCCATGGAAGCTTTGTTCGGCATCACGGAGTTGAACGAGGCGGCCTGGGAAATGTTGCGGGACGCCTCCGCCACCCGTTATCTCCGCAAGGACCTCCCGCCCTACCTGCTCATCCATGGCGACAACGACGCGCAGGTTCCCTACGAACAGTCCGTGAAGTTTGCGGAAAAGATGAAGACCATTGGCGCGCGTTGCGATTTTATCACCATCAAGAACGGCGTTCATGGCATGGGCGCATGGGCGAAGCTGGGATCAGATTACCAGGAACAGATGATAACCTGGCTCAAAAAGACCCTGAAATAATGGCGCGGCCAACGTCCAGGCAATCAGACAAAAAAAGCGGTAACCGGTTCCATCAGTCGCGTCGTAACTCCAATTTCTTATGTGGCAACTTTCGCTTCCGTGGTGGGAATTCATAATTCGCGGCGTCATTGTTTACGCTTTTCTGATTGCCCTGATCCGCATCACCGGCAAGCGACAGATCGGTCAACTTGCGCCCTTCGACCTCGTGTTGCTGCTCGTGCTGAGCAATGCCGTACAGAACGCCATGAATGGAGGCGATAATTCGGTGACCGGGGGGCTTATTTCAGCGGTCGTATTGGTCGCGTTAAATTGGGCGGTCGGTTTGGCGACCTACCGCAGCAAGCGGCTGGAACGGTTGATTGAAGGCCGCGCAGAAGTCCTGATCAATCATGGCAAGCTCTACGCCGAGGTGATGGAACGCGAGCGGTTGACACATCACGAACTCAATGCAGCTCTGCGAGCCGCCGGTTGCAGTTGCGTTGAGGATGTTCATTACGCGATTTTGGAAAATAATGGCTCGATTTCCGTCGTGCCGCGCAATGGCAATCGCAGCGAATCACAAAATAAAGGCCCCAGTTCATCCCCACCGACGACATCATTCTCGTCTTGATTCGTCAGTGCGGTAGGCTAGTTTTCCGACGAGCATGAATGGAACAAACGCACCCCTGACCTTGGTTGTAGCATTCTAAACATATGTCCGCCGACATCA
This sequence comes from Verrucomicrobiota bacterium, assembly GCA_043742955.1. GTDB lineage: Bacteria > Verrucomicrobiota > Verrucomicrobiia > Limisphaerales > JAYTXL01 > JAYTXL01. Next base: position 5,913 of record JAYTXL010000362.1, read on the forward strand.
TCCCCGTCGAACGTGTCCCGCGAAAGCAGGCGCGCATCCTGTTGGTGGAAGACAGTGTCGTCAACCAGCGGGTCACGCTCCTACAGTTGCGCAGCCTTGGCTATTCTGCCGAGGTGGCCTCGAATGGCCTGGAAGCACTGGCCGCGCTACAGCGCGCGCCCTTCGACATCGTGCTCATGGATTGCCAGATGCCCGAGATGGGCGGCTACGAAACCACCTGGCAAATCCGCGATCTCGAAAAAGAGCGGGCCCAGACCGCCGATCCACAATCCCGGGTTTACATCATCGCCTTGACGGCCAATACCGGGCCCGAGGATCGGGAAAAATGTCTCGCCACCGGCATGGACGATTACATCGGCAAACCCGTGCAACAACCCGCCCTGGCGGTCGCCTTGCAGCGCGCCCTGGCCGATCCGCTCGCCGCCCAGATTCTCGCTAAAACGATCGATCCCCTCATCATTGCCGGCTTGCGGCATCTCCGCGAACCCGGCCAACCCGATCTGCTGGTCGAACTGATCGATCTGTTTCTGGTGGACGCACGAACGCAACTGGCCGCCATCGAGACTGCGGTCACGACCCGGAATATGGGAGCCGCGCTGACGGCGGCGAGCAGTTTGAAGGGGAGTGCGGGTAACCTGGGTGCCCACCGTTTGGCCGGCTTGTGCACCGAGATTGAAGGCCATGCCTGGGCGGGCAGTTTGTCGGAGGCGGTCCCGGTCGTTGCCCAAGCCAGGGAGGAATTTGTCCGCGTCGAGTCCGCGCTGGAAAATGAACGGAAGCTGTCCACCTAAACCAACCAGCGCGTCTTTGAGTCTGAACATTGGCCTTGGTTTCCGTCCAAAGGAAAGCAAACGGCCAGCCCTCGAGGTCTGGGCAGTAATGATCCGTAACTGGGGCGAAGCCCTCGGGCTTCGCCCCAGTGCCAAGGAGGTGAGGTGGCGTGTCCGCGAGCGACAGCTTGCTTGCGACGCATCGGCCATTGCGCCCCAAATACAGCGCCTGCGCCAAGATCATCCGGTCTCCACAGACAATCGTCCACTTCCTGCCTTCCATCGGCAGGGAGAGGGCCCGGCGGATGGTCGCGATCCCTTCGTGTTTTCGCCCCGCGACGCGCCCGCATGAGTTTTCAGCAAACCCGACGACTAAGGAACCAAGCTGGAAGCCTCCCCCCCCCATTCCTGCCATGGGTTTCTCATGCTCCGCTCCGTGCCGAGACTCCACGCCATCCATCCGCTCGGCCCCATTGAAAAACCTGAAAAGATGCTTTCCTCCCGCACGCGGAGGCGTAAGCTTGACGGATCAGTCCCGATCATTTCATAGCGCTTTATGCTTAAGATTCTCGGTCCCCGTGACCGCACGCGTCAATTTTGCGACGGCGTGTCGCGGCGCAATTTTCTTAAGATCGGCGGCCTCGGCGCTGCGGGACTTTCGCTGCCCCATTTGCTTTCACTGGAGGCCCAGGCGGGCATTCGTAGCTCCCAAAAATCCGTCATCCTCATTTATCTGGTGGGTGGGCCACCGCACCAGGACATGTTTGATCTGAAGCCCGACGCACCACGCGAAATTGCGGGACCACACCGGCCCATCGGAACAAACGTGCCCGGCATCCAGATTTGCGAACTCTTCCCGCGCATGGCGAAAATGATGGACAAATTTGTCATCATCCGCTCGCTCGTCGGCGCCCAGGACGATCACAACGCCTCCCAGTGCTACACGGGACGCAACAACCGCACCGATCCCGCGCCGGCCGGCGGCTGGCCGCAACTCGGCAGCGTGGTGAGCAAATTCCAGGGGAGTGTGGACGCCGCAACCCCTCCGTTCGTAAGCCTGTGCTACGAATGCACGCACGGGCCCTACAACGAACCCGGCCCGGGCGCGCTCGGCGTGGCGCAGTCGTCGTTTCGTCCGCTGGGGCCCGGCCGCAGCGATTTGACCTTGCAGGGAATTACTTACGACCGCCTCTCCGACCGCATGCGCTTGCTGGCCAGCATGGATAATTTCCGGCGCGACGTGGATACGAGCGGCAAGATGGAAGGCATGGATGCCTTCACGCGGCAGGCAATGGGCGTGCTCACGTCTTCGAAACTGGCCGAGGCGCTGGACTTGTCGAAGGAGGATCCGCGCATCGCCGCGCGCTACGGCAAGGGCAACGAAAAAATTCTCATCGACGAAAACGGGGCCCCGCGGGTGCCCCAAAGCTTTCTCGCCGCGCGCCGCCTGGTGGAAGCCGGGGCCCGGGTCGTGACGGTCAACTACAGCAAATGGGACTGGCACGGCGGCCCGAACAACGACATTTTCACCCGCGAACGCGAGGATTTTCCCATTTTCGACCAGGCCATCACGGCGCTGGTTGAAGACCTGCATCAACGCGGGATGGACAAGGACGTGACCGTGCTGGTGTGGGGCGAATTTGGACGCACGCCGCAGATCAGCGCCCAGGTGGGTCGTGATCATTGGCCGCGGGTGGCCATGGCGCTCATGGCGGGCGGCGGGATGCGCTGCGGGCAGGTCATCGGCTCGACCGACCGCCTGGGCGGTGAAGCGAACAGCCGCCCGGTGACGTTCTCGGAGGTCTTCGCGACGCTGTATCACAACCTGGGCATTGACGTGAACACCGCGACCTTCGAGGACAGCCGCGGGCGCCCGCGCTACCTGGTCGAGGACGGCACGCAGCCGCTGCCGGAGCTGGTCTGAGTTGCGGAGCGAAGGGCGGCTCGATTTTCAAACCACACCGTGAACTGTGCCCGGGTCAACACGGCTGGCGAATTTGCCGAAAGTAGTTTCTGCATCCGGTTGGCTTGCCACACCGCTGCGCCTCACAGAGGCGCGCTCTGGAACGCGGACCTGCGACCCGCAGCACTGGGGTGCATCCGGGAATAATTTATGATGGTGAGCCACCGCTCCAAACCAACGGCGTCCGCTCCCGCAACGGAATCGTTTGCCATGGCCTGACCGAGTTGGAGCTGGGGCCGAAATGCAACCCGAATCAAAAATATGAACCGGCGCTCTTTTGTGAAGTTGGGTTCGCTGGCAGCAGGCCAGGCGGTTCTCGGCGGCTGCGTCGCGACGCTACCCGCCGACGGCTTACAACTCGCGGAGGCAACCCTGACCCAGCTGCAGAATGCGATGGCGGACGGGCGCGAGACCGCCCGGTCATTGACGGGAAGATACCTGCGCCGCATCGCGGAACTCGACCACGCCGGGCCGCAGCTCAACGCCATCATCGAGTTGAACCCCGACGCCCCAATCATCGCCCGCCGTCTCGATACGGAGCGGAAGGCCCGGGGTCCGCGCGGACCTCTCCACGGCATCCCGGTGCTGCTGAAGGACAACATCGACACGCACGACCGGATGATGACCACCGCCGGTTCGTTGGCGCTGCTGGGCTCCATCCCACTTCAAGATTCAACGGTCACCCGCAAATTGCGCGAGGCGGGCGCGGTCATCCTCGGCAAGACAAACCTGAGCGAGTGGGCGAATTTTCGTGGCAGCCGCTCGAGCAGCGGCTGGAGCGGTCGGGGCGGCCAGACACGCAATCCGTACGTGCTCGATCGCAATCCGTCCGGCTCCAGCTCTGGTTCCGCCGTGGCGGTTTCGGCGAATCTCTGCGCTTTCGCCGTCGGCACGGAAACGGACGGCTCCATTGTCTCGCCGGCGTCCCACTGCGGCATCGTGGGCATCAAACCCACCGTCGGGCTGATCAGCCGTGCGGGCATCATTCCCATCGCGCACAGCCAGGACACCGCCGGTCCGATGGCGCGCACCGTGTCGGATGCCGCGCTGGCGCTCACTGTCCTGGCCGGCGCTGACCCGCGCGATCCGGCCACGGCCGCCGCCCGAACTGCGGACTACGCACAATTTCTCGACCCCGCTGGCCTGCGCGGCGCGCGCATCGGCGTGGCACGATATTTCTTCAGCGCCGGCAGCCGGGCGGCCAAAGTGCTCGATTCCGCCATCGCCGCCATGAAGCGCGCCGGGGCGGAGATCATTGACCCAGCCGAGCTGCCCACGCACGGTTCCTTCGGCGCGGCCGAGCAGCAGATCCTCCTTTACGAATTCAAGGCGGACCTTAATGCCTATCTGGCCGGGCTCGGCCCGAAGGCCCCGGTGCGGACCATTGACGACATCATCGCTTTCAACGAGCGCCAGAGCCGCCGCGAATTGCAATTTTTCGGTCAGGAAACGATGCTCAAGGCCCGTGACAAAGGCCCGTTGACCGAGCCGCAATACCTTGAGGCAGTCGCCAATGCCCGGCGGTTGGCGGGCAAGGAAGGCATCGACGCCGTCATGGATCAGCATCGGCTCGACGCCATCGTGGCTCCCACCTCGGGGCCGGCTGGCACAGTTGATCTGCTCTATGGGGATCGCAGCGAAGGCGGGAGTTCCAGCCCGGCGGCCGTCGCGGGTTACCCGAGCATCACGGTTCCGGGCGGTCACCACCTCGGCCTGCCCATTGGCATTTCCTTTTTCGGCCGCGCGTGGAGCGAGGGAGGTTTGATCAAGCTGGCTTTCGCCTTCGAACAGTTGACCAAGGCGCGTGCGGTGCCGCAGTTTTTGCCCACCCTTTCCGGGCGGGACTAACTGCCCTCCCAAGCGCATGACCGACCGCTGCTCCATGTCCAGGCCAGACGCACTCGAGAATATGGAAATCGTGCTTGGCTCCCGGCCACGGCGGCGTAGGCTCGCGGAACATGAACCTGACACGCCAGCGATTCTCGGCTCATCGTGGCATGTTCAAACCGGATTCCGATCAAATCAAGATTAGCCGCAACTGACTCGATCGATGAAGCCATCCCCACTTTCACGCCGCCGCTTTCTACACCTCAGCACGTCCGGTGTCGCGGCCGCGCTGGCCGCGCCCGCCCTCACGGGCACCGGGGTCGTTGCCCAACAACTGGCCCCCGCCCGGCCCGTGCACGAGAGCGGCGGGTGCTGCCTGACGAAGTCCGGCGATTTTTATAATGTCGAGCGCGGAAATCCCCTGCCCTATAAATTGCCACTGGAGAAGCGCCGGGAGATCGGCATGGAACGGGAGACCTGGCAACTCGAAGTCATCGCAGATCCGGCGAGCAATTCCAGGATCGAACGCCCGCTGCTCAAGACCGACGGCACGGCGCTCAACTTTGAAGCGCTGATGAAGCTCGCCGCCACGAAGGCCACCAGTTTCCTGAAAGTCATCACGTGCAACAATCTCTCCGACCCGCTCGGACACGGCCTGTGGGAGGGCGTGCCGTTGCGCGATGTGCTGTGGCTTGCCGGCCCGGTCGAGAACCTTCGATACGTGTACTATTACGGCCACCACAACGAGGATCCGAAGCAGATGTTCAAATGTTACCTGCCGATGAACCGCGTCTTCGAGGAGCCGCCCGGCGAGCTGCCCGTGATCCTCTGCTACAGGCTCAATGGCGAGTTTCTGACCGGTGAACGCGGCGGTCCCGTGCGCATGATCGTGCCCGAGGCGTACGGTTTCAAATCGGTAAAATGGCTCCAGCGCATCGTCTTCACCAACGCCCACCAACCCGACGACACCTACGCGGGTGGCAACAACGATGTCAACAGCTGGCTCAAGACGTTTGCGCGTTTTGGAAAATTACCAGAGCAGATCAAGACCTGGGAACGCCTGATTCTCCAAGGCAACGCGCAAGTCGGCGTATCCGGCCTCGCCCAAGTCCAGTACTGGATCCGTCGGGAAGACGAACCATTGCCGGCCAATGATCCTCACTTCACCACCGCCGCCTGGCGCAACGCGCGCATCGTCGCGTTCGATGCCGGCGTCATCAATGGTTTCGGCCGCAGCCCGCTGCACCGGGCACAATTTGATCCGAAGACAAAACGGCCGCGCGAGTGGCCGCTGCGCAATACGCTCTGCCGCTGGACCGCCGAACTGCCGAAACTGGCGCCCGGAAAATACGAGCTCCGCTGCCGCACGATTGACCTCGCCGGCGCTGCACAACCGATGCCGCGCCCGTTTCCCAAGTCCGGCCGGAACCTGATCCAGCGCACAACCCTCGAAGTGATCTGAACCATGATCCCCACCGTGTGCTCCTCCTCCAAAATCGCCCCATGAAATCACTCCCGCTGCTCGTCCTCGCCATGCTGGTGTTTGCCAGCCCCTGGTCACGCGGACAGACGCCCGTCCTGGAATCAAAAGCGGCGCGGTCGGGAGCCCCCGCGCCCCGTCCCCGCTTGCAATTGTTCAATGCCAGCGCCGGGCCAATCGACATATTTTGGCTGAAGACAGACGCGGAACGAATACTGAACGGCTCCCTGGAGCCGGGGCAGAACACCGTTCTGACCACGACGATTGGACACCGCTTCCTGCTCGTGGGCCGCGCGGGCCGGGGCGAGGAGCGGGTGACCTCCAGCCTCCCCGTTCAGGCGTTCGTGTACCAACCGCTGTCGGAAAGCCGGGCCGCGCTGAACTCAATTCCCGCAGACGTGGTGATGCCGCCACCCCCACAACTGAAGCTTCCGCCCTTCTACAAAAAGTTTATCAGCGCGCAGGGCTATCCCATTATCGCGTCGGCCAAGGTCAATGATTACGCCCTCAAGGAGGCCGCCTTCCTGGTCAATCTCCTGCTTGCCCGGCGGCCTGATGTCCGCGCCGCGATGATCCAGAGCGGCTCGCGGATGTGTCTCATGGCGTACGACGAATACACCACCGATCTGCCCGAATTTGGGTTTCTCGCCAAGGATCCCGTGGCTGAATTTCCCGGCGTCTCGCCCAAGGACTTCTGGGATGCCCGAGCCCGGGGCACCGGGGGCAGCGAGACCGACCCCTACTGTTCCAGCGCCGAGGAGAACCTGCTTGGCTACCCGGGCGACCCGTATGCGGCGGAGTGCATTCTCATTCATGAATTCGCCCACAACGTCCATCTGCGCGGCATGGTCAATGTGGATCCGACATTCGACGCACGGCTAAAAGCGACCTACGACGCCGCGATGAAGGCCGGTCTATGGAAAGGAAAATACGCGGCAGTGAACCATCACGAATACTTCGCCGAGGGTGTGCAATCGTGGTTCGACAACAACCGCGTGAACGACCACGACCACAATCATGTGAACACGCGCGCCTTGCTGCTCGAATACGATCCCGGCCTGGCCACCATGTGCCGCGAAGTTTTCGGCGACACCGTCATCAAATACACCAAGCCCGCGACCCGCCTCACCGGCCATCTCGCTGGCTATGATCCGACCCAAGCCCCGAAGTTCGTCTGGCCGGAGCGGTTGGCGAAGGCGAAAGACGGGATTAAGCGCCAGGCGGTGGCCCGCGATGCTGCGGGGAAAGCCGGCGGCGACCGTGAGATTCGCCAGATCGCCGGCTGGACGGTAAAGATTCACCGCGAATTGTTGGAGAAGGAATCTGCAGCGACGAAACGGGCGCTCGAGCTGCTCAAGGTGCAGCTTGAGGAGATTATTCGCGTCGTACCCGCCGGTGCGCTGGCCGAGTTGCGCCAGGTGCCGCTTTGGTTTTCGCCGGAATATCCCGGGGTTAGACCCACCGCCGAATACCATCCCGGTGCTGACTGGCTGAGCGAAAACAAACGCGATCCGGGCATGGCCAAAGGGGTCGAGATCACCGACGTGCGCGACTTCGAGAAGGAGATGAACCGGATGCCGAACTTCATCCTGCATGAACTGGCGCACGGCTATCACGACCGCGTGTTGGCGGGCGGTTTCGAAAACGTTGAAATCAAGGCCGCCTACGCCCGCGCGAAGGCGAGCAAAAGCTACGACAAGGTGGAGCGCTGGCTGGGTAATGGGCGGCCCAACACCTTCGAGAAAGCTTACGCGATGACCAACCCCATGGAATACTTCGCCGAGACAACGGAGGCGTTCTTCAGCCGTAATGATTTCTTTCCTTTCACCCGCGTCGAACTCAGAAAACATGACCCCGAGATGGAGCAATTACTCAGCACACTTTGGGGCGCGACGAAGTGAACGACTGAAGCACATCATTAACTCGGCATGAAAATCACCCGCATTCTCGCCTATCGCGTCGACCTCCCGCTCGTCGAAACCACCTACAAGTGGAGCGGCGGAAAATCTGTCACCGTCTTCGACAGCACCATCGTGCGCGTCGAGACGGACACCGGGCTCGTTGGCTACGGCGAGGTTTGCCCACTCGGGCCCTTTTATCTACCCGCCTACGCCGAGGGCGTGCGCGCTGGACTCCGCGAGCTCGGTCCGCATTTGCTCGGCGAAGATCCGCGACAACTCGGAAAGCTCAACCGCACGATGGACGCCGCCCTCAAAGGTCATCCGTACGTGAAGAGCGGGATCGACATCGCCTGCTGGGATATTCTGGGCCAGGCATGCCAGCTGCCAGTGTGCGAACTCCTGGGGGGACGCTATGGCGAGGACGTGCATCTTTACCGGGCGATCTCGCAGGAGTCGCCGGAGGAAATGGCCGCGAAGGTCGCCGGCTATCGGGCGGAGGGTTACCGGCGTTTTCAACTCAAGGTCGGCGGTGATCCGGATGTGGATATCGAGCGCATCCGGGCCGTCGCGGGCAAGCTGCAGCCGGGCGACCGGCTGGTCGCCGATGCGAACACCGGCTGGGTGCAGCACGAGGCCGTGCGCGTGGCGAAGGCGGTGCGCGACGTGGACGTTTATATCGAGCAGCCCTGCCTCACTTACGAGGAGTGCCTGGCCGTGCGCCGCCAGATTCCGCATCCGTTCGTGCTCGATGAAAACATCGACGACCTCGGCATCCTGCTCCGCGCGAAGGCCGACCTCGCCATGGACGTGGTGAATTTGAAGATCAGCAAACTCGGCGGCCTCACCAAGATCAAGCAGGCGCGCGACCTCTGCGTCAGCATGGGCATCGCCATGACCCTGGAAGATTCGTGGGGCGGCGACATCGCCACGGCCGCCATCGCGCACCTGGCGCACAGCACGCCCACGGAATTTCTGTTCACGACCACCGACTTCAACAGCTACGTCACCGTGAGCACCGCCGCCGGCGCGCCGCAGCGCGTCAACGGACGCTTGGCCGCCTCGCAATCACCGGGCCTCGGCATCCAGCCGAAGCTGGATGTGCTGGGGAAACCGGTGGTCGAGGTGAGCGGATAAATGTCGCGGAGCCACCACGAGTGGCAGGTAATTGACTCGCAAGAAATTGCAGAGAGTGTTGTCTCAATCGAAGCAAACAGTATTAAAATCAAACTATGAAACCCCACTGGACCGGCGTCTTCCCCGCCTGCACGACCCAACTCAAACGCGACCAATCGCTTGACCTGCCCGCCACCGCGCG